>DASPXS010000001.1:0-2927 GCA_035637175.1 Haliangiales bacterium
CCCGGGTGCAAGCACAGCCTCACCGTTCCACTCGCCGCCGGCAGATACCAACGGTTGCATCAAGGCTTTGCCTCCGCCAGTACCTTGAACGCTTGCTTTCCGGTCACCGCGAATCAGGCGCGCTTGCGGACTTCGACCGGCATCCGGCTGAGTTTATCGAATATCTGCCCGCGCCGCCGCAGCGGCCACCACTCGTAAAGGTAGGTTTCGTGAAACGGCGACGGGTCCATCGTGTTGAAGAGCTGATTGATGTCGCGCAGATTCAATTCAATATGGTGCACACCAGGCATCTGCTGCGCCAGAGGGGGGGGAGCCGACCTCCCGATTCTTGCGACGCAACGGCTGCTTCCACAAACTCAACGCAAGGGACGCCTCTTGCGGCGTCGCGCCAGGCCGTTCCGCGGAAGCTGTCGCCTCACTTTTCACTGACTCCTCGCTGGAGTGCGCGTAAGGCCATCTTCAAGCCGACGACTGCGCCGGCTACTCCGGCGACGGTGCCAGCCACACCCACGAATCCGCCCTGCCACTCGGCCCACTCAGCGAACCGGAAGCCAAACACGCACGCCCCGAGGAGCAGCACACTCAACGACGCCGCAATGGATGCTCCAAACGAGCACCCGATCACCTTCAGGACTCCGGAGGATTTATTCATGACGCGTTCCTTTCTCTTTCTCCTACGACACCTTGACTTCAACGGCTTTCGGTTTGGCCTTGTCGCTCTTGGGCAGGTGCACTTTGAGCACGCCGTCCTTGAACTCGGCGTTGACCTTCGAGCCGTCGGCGCCGTCAGGCAGCGTGAAGCTGCGGAGAAAGTTCCCGTGCGAGCGCTCGATGCGATGATACTTTTTGTCATTCTCTTCCTTCTCGAACTTGCGCTCGCCGGTGATGGTGAGCACGCCGTTCTCGACCGTGACCTTCACGTCCTCTTTCTTCACCTCGGGCAGGTCGGCTTTCAGGAGCCATTCCTTGTCATCCTCGATGATGTCCACGCATGGCGCCCATTCCGTGATTGTCATCAATTCCTTGCCACCGTTTTCGGCGCGCGCCGGCGTCAGACCGAACAGTTTTGCGAACCGGCTTTGCAGGTCTTCCATTTCTTTGAACGGATCCCAACGAGTTAAGGCATTCATCGGCTGATCCTTTCCTGGTGGAACGCGGTGAAAAGGCCCGGGGCCGCTTCCACCATCTCCGGCCCCGCCGCCCGGATTGAGCGAATCCGAACCACGCCACAACCTGCTCAACCCATTGTAATATTGCGAATGGGCACTGATTCCGCTCCTCCATTTTTGGCAAAGATTGGCTGTTTTTTGATAGTGCGATCAATCCTCGGGTCTAATCAATACGAGGGCCGGTTCGCGACATTGACCGTCGGCGGGCTCGACAACGCCAGTTGCCGCGAAATCTCGCGCAGGTAACGCCTCGCGCCGCGCGCCTCGGCCAGAACGATTTCAGGCTCCTTGTTGCCGGACAGTTCCAGGATAAAGCCGCCGTGGAATTCGATTTGCGACAGTTCGGTCAGCAGCCGCTTCCAATCAATGTTGCCTTCGCCGGGCGGTTTGTGGTCGTCGTAATTGCCGGAGTTGTCGTTGGCGTGTATCAACTGCAGATGGCCGGAAAGTTTGTGCATCGCATGGTAGAGATCACCGGAAAGGTAGGCGTGGCCGGTGTCCAGGCAGGTGCCGATATTGATCGTGTTCATCGCGCCCAGAATCCAGATTTTTTGAGCGAGGGATTCAATGGGCGAACAAAGCTTTTCGACTGGAGTTGTCAAAGTGGGTCCACTCCAACGGCAGTGCGAGCCGCGATGGCGTGCCGGGTTATGCGGCGGGGATTGATGATCTGTTGTCCTGCACCGGCCCGCTGGTCGTGCGAACGTTCGACATGGGAGAAGGACAGGCCGCCAGAGATCACGAAGTTGCCACCGGTTCGCCTGTGCTCACGGTGCTCGCGACCGATGACGACCAATCGCGTGACTGGGTGGCGAGCGGCCAGGCGCTCGCTCGAGTGCTCTTGCGCGCCCGGGCGGGGGATGTTTGGGTCCCCGTTCTTGAATCAACCGATTGAAGTGCCCGAATTGCGAACAACGCTGAAAGCACTGGCCGGCCACGCCGGTTTCCCGCAAGCCGTTCTTACACCACTGGAAAGGGCCGCCCGCGAAAACCTTTGACAATTGGCGGGGGCGGTCAAGAATCTTACCGCTGAAAGGAAAAAGCGCTTATGGCAGAACATGACAAATTAGTCGAAATTCTCAACGAAGCGATCGCTTTGGAGTACACCGCGGCGGTTCAGTATAATCAGCACAGCATGCTGCTCACGGGTCGAGACAAGATGCTGTACGAGGACCTCTTCCAGGACAGCGCCCGAGAAGCGCTGGCCCACGCGAAAATGTGGGGCGACAGAATCGTTTACCTCGGCGGAGTGCCCCGCGCGCAAGTCGGCACAACTCGCCAGTCCACCGACATCACCGAAATGCTGGAGATGGACCTCGCAGTGGAAAAGCAGGCCGTCGAAATCTACAGCCGCGCCCATAAGGTGTGTAAACACGAGCCGACCCTCTACATGCTGGAGAACCACATCCTGGACGAAGACAAGGATGTCGAGGAACTGCAAAAACTGTTGGGTAAAGTGAGAATCGCAGAGGCGGCGGCACCCGCCGAGAAAAAGGTCGTTTCCGCGCGCCATTACGGGGATGGCGGTCGGGCGCGGGCTTCGACCCACTGAGGCCATTTTCCCGGCAGTGCCGCCAACGCGGGATGAGCGATCAACCAACTCACCCGGCGGATGTCCTCGAAACGCGCGTGTTGTTTCTCACGTCGGTTGCCGACGAAGAAATCGTTCTGGAATCCATCGATGCCGGCGGCGACGGTTATTTGCTCAAGGAAATTGATGAAGAGAATCTGGTTGGCGCCATACGAAACGTTGCCGCC
>DASPXS010000002.1:0-5033 GCA_035637175.1 Haliangiales bacterium
CGGACGAAATCGTGATCACCTGCGGATGCCAGGAGGCGCTGAACCTTTGCCTGCGCGCGGTGGCCAGGCCGGGGGACGCCATCGCCATCGAATCGCCGACCTACTACGGCATTTTGCAGATCATCGAGGCGCTCGGCATGAAGGCGTGCGAGATTCCCACCTTTCCGCGCGACGGGGTCTGCCTGGATGAACTGGTCAAACGGCTGAATTGCTGCCGCATCAAGGCCTGTGTTTTTTCGCTCAACTACAGCAATCCGCTCGGCAGTTGCATGCCCGACGGGAAAAAAGAGCGTCTGGTGAAAATTCTGGCCGAGCGCGACGTCCCGCTGATTGAAGACGATCTTTACGGGAATCTTTCCCATTCGCCGCATCGGCCGAAGACGGCCAAGGCGTTCGACAAACACGGACTGGTTTTGCTCTGCGATTCTTTCTCGAAGACACTCGCCCCCGGCTCGCGCGTCGGCTGGACCGCTCCCGGCCGGTTCAAAACCCAGGTCGAACATCTGAAATTCATCAGCAGCATCGGCACGGCCATGCTGCCGCAAATGGCCATCGCCGAGTTTCTGGCCAACGGCGGCTACGACCATCATTTGCGAAGGCTGCGGCGGTTTTACGCCGAGCAAGTGCCGCGAATCAGCCAGGCCATCACCCGCTATTTTCCCGAAGGCACCAAAGTCACGCGTCCCGCCGGCGGCTACGTGTTGTGGGTGGAACTGCCGCCGCGAGTCAATTCGCTCGACTTGTTCCAGCGCGCGCTGGCGGAGAAAATCAGCATCGCGCCTGGCCCGATCTTTTCACCGACGAAAAAGTTCCGAAACTTCATTCGCCTGAGCTGCGGCGCGCCCTGGTCGGAGGCCATGGACCAGGCGTTGCTCAAGCTCGGCCAGCTCATCGCGCGGATGATGTGACGGTTACTTTGGGTCCGCCGTGAAACTCTCGGCCAGCGCCACGGCCTTCAGCATCGCCTTGGATTTGTTCACGGTCTCCTGGAATTCCGCTTCCGGCTCGGAATCATTGACCCAGCCGCCGCCGGCTTGCACGTAAGCTTTGCCTTCCTTGATGAGGGCGGTCCGGATCGTGATGCAGCAGTCCAGGGTGTCGTTAAAGGAAAAATACCCGACGCAGCCGCCGTAGGGTCCGCGCGCCGTCTGCTCGAGTTCGGCAATAATCTGCATCGCCCGGACCTTCGGCGCGCCGGTGAGCGTCCCGGCCGGGAACGTGGCGCGCATCAGGTCGTAAGGCGTTTTATCGGCGGAAAGTTTGCCTTCGACCTGCGAGACGATGTGCATGACGTGACTGTAGCGTTCGACCACCATCAGGTCCCGGACCTGCACCGAGCCGAAATCGCAAACCCGCCCGATGTCATTGCGCGCCAGGTCCACCAGCATGACGTGTTCGGCGCGCTCCTTGGGGTCGGCCAGCAGCTCCTTTTCCAGCGCGGCGTCCTCCGCGGGCGTTTTGCCGCGGCGCCGTGTGCCGGCGATGGGACGGATTTCCACCTTCCGGTTTTCACAGCGCACGTGAATCTCCGGCGACGCGCCGACCAGCGAAAAACCGTCCAGTTCCAGCAGGAACATGTACGGCGAGGGATTGATGGAGCGCGCGGCGCGGTAAATGTCAATCGGCGCGGCCTTGACCGGCGTGCTGAAACGCTGCGAGCCGACCACCTGGATGATGTCGCCCGCAGTGATGTATCCCTTGGATTTGCGCACGTTCGCGAGGAATTTCTCCCTCGGCACATTCGACTCGAAGGGAATTGACGGGACCTCGGACGGGAGGCTTACCGGCTGATGTTCGCACGGCAGTTTGAGCAGGGAAACGATCCGCTCGATCTTGTTGACCGCTTCTTCATACGCTTCAAGCGCGCCGGGTTGATCGTCGATGATGGCGTTGACCAGGATGGTGAGCGTTTGCGAGACGCGGTCGAAGATGAGCAGTTCGTCGGCGATGAGGAAATACATCGTCGGCGTGCGCAAATCATCTTGCGGGGGACGCGGCACCACCGGTTCAACGTCGTGGATGAATTCGTAGCCGATGAATCCGACCGCGCCGCCGGTGAAACGCGGCAGACCGGGCAGCGGCACGGCCCGATAGGCCTTCAGCGCGCGCTCGACCACCTCGAGGCCGTCTTTGACCGGGCGCCCCGAATCGCTGGTCGCCCCTTCGTCCGGCCTGGCGGCTGCCCTCTTCTTCGCGTTCGGCGGAGAGGAATGGGGCGCGGGGGATGCGACGGCAAAAATTTCGACGATCTTTCCATTTTCGATGATTTCGACGCGATGGCCGATCTGACGGATGACCGCGCGAGGATTGCATCCGAGGAACGAGTAGCGGCCCAGATGTTCCCCGCCCTCGACCGACTCGAAGAGGAAGGATTCTCCCGCGCCGCGGATTTTGCGATAGGCCGAAAGCGGCGTCTCAAAATCGGCGAGCAGGCGGCGGGTGACCGGAACCAGGTTGCCCTGCGCCGCCAACCTCAGAAACTCCTCTTGCGTTGGAAAATACATGACCGCGGCATTTCAACATAACCGCCGGCGTCGCATCAATCACGGAGTCGGGAGGGATCATTAATCAAGAAGTCTGCGTTTCATCCGGCGCCATCGACGATCCGGCAAACGACCGGTTTCATTTTCTGGCCCGTGCGTTGCTCGTATTGCCCGGCCATGTGACGCATGAAATCCTCGGCCTGATGATACGCCACCAGGTTGATGGTGGCGCCGCCGAAACCGCCGCCGGTCAGGCGCGCGCCCAGACAACCCGGATGGGCGCGGGCCAACTCCACCAGCAGGTCGAGTTCGGCGCAACTGTTCTTTAGAAAATCGCGCGAGCTTTCGTGGCTGAGAAACATGTATTGGCCGAATTGCCGGTGGTCGTCGTCGCTCAAGGCCTTTTCCGCAAAGACCACCCGCTGGATTTCCCCCACGACGTGATAGGCGCATTCGTACTGGCGCTGGTTGAGGTTGCCCCGGTTCGTCTTGAGCCGGGAGAGTTCGACCGAGCGAAGCGATTTTGCGGCCAGCGCGTGGGCGGCGGATTCGCACTGTTCGCGCAGCGCGTTGTATTCGCCGGCGGCGAGTCGGTGTTTCACGCCGGAATCGCAGACTACTATGGCCTCGCCCGGCATCGGCGCGTGGTGCACGCTTTGGAACCGGCAATCAATGTTCATCACGTGATAGGCCCGGCCGAACAGACTGGAGAGCTGGTCCAGCAATCCGCAGTTGACGCCAACGAACTCGATCTCCGCCGCCTGGCACAATCTGGCCAGGTGCAATTTTTCTTTCGCAACGAGCGGCGGCAACCGGCCGCGGTTGTCACGCGGGGGCGGAACCGATGCTCCCAGTTCGGTGAGCGAATAAGGAAACAACTGGCGGATGATGAGCGCCGTGGCCACTTCCAGCGCGGCGGAACTGCTCATGCCGGCGCCAATCGGTATCGTGCTGTGAATGGCCGCGCTGAAACCGCTGAAGTGCACCCCGCGTTTGCGCAACTGGACGAGGACGCCTTTCACGTAATCCGCCCAGGGCGCGGCGGGATGGTGTTTGAGCTCGCTGATCCAGAAAATCTCCCGCTGCGGGAACGCCGACGATACCAGTTCGATTTTGCCGTCCGTGCGGGGCGACGCGGCAATCCAGACGTATTTGTCCACCGCCACGGACAGGACCAGGCCTTCGTTGTAATCGGTGTGATTGCCCAGCACTTCCAATCGGCCGGGCGCACAAACCACGCGCGCCGGCGTATAGCCGAAATGTTTCTTGAAGAGACTTTTGACCGGAGCGGTGTCCACGCGACTCAACTCGATCCAGGCGGGAAGAAACCACGAATGGACCTCCGCTTGCATGGGTGTTCATTCGTGTCCATTCGTGGTGGAATTAAACCGTCACCGCCTCGCGGCGGCGTCAAATTCTTTCGCCAGCGCGAAGTCTTTTTGCGTCAACCCGCCTTGGTCGTGGGTGGTGAGCGCCAGCGTGACCTTGTTCCAGCGGATGTCGATGTCGGGATGATGCCACGCTTTCTCCGCCAGCTTCGCAATCGCGTTGACAAACCTCATGGCCGCGACGAAGTCGTTGAATTGATACGTGCGGGTGATGACCGCGCCTTTCCTTTTCCAGTTCGGCACGGACGCCATCGCGGTCTTGATTTGGGCGGGCGTCAATTTGGGCATGGCTTCAGACTATCGCCCATCGACAGCCCGGTCACGTCGAAAAGCACTACCGCAACGTCAGACAAAGATAAATCCAGTTCGCCAGGCCCGCGCCGATCAGGAAGTGTTTGAGCGCGGGGACGGCCAACCGGCGTTGAACGGTCGCCAACCAGCGTTGCTGAAAAAGATAGTCGGCCGCCCAAATGGCGCACCAGAGGACGATGCTGCAACACGCCAGGAACGTCAGCGGATTCCACCGCAATGCGTCGGCGAAGTCGAAGCTGGAACAGGCCTGGAAACAGCGCGTGCTGCCGCAGAACGGACACGGCACACCGGTTAGTCTTTTCAAGCCGCACAGCGGCAGTGGCAGGTCCCACTCGACGGAAAGGCGAGCGACGGCGAGCAGGCCAAGGAGCCCGGTGAATACCCAGGCAGGCGAAACGGCGGGCGTGACCTTTCTGGCCCGTCGAATGACCGGCGGCGCGTTCATCGTTTTTCTCCGCGCAGGACGGGTGGCGCGGAAGGTTGCGCGTTCTTCGACTCAAGCAGGATGCCGATGCTGCTGAGCAAGGCCCAGAGCATTCCCCCCAGGAACACCAGCATCCCGAGCAACGCCCAGCGTAATCGGGCCCACAATTCCTGAAAATTGGCGCCCATGTCCCCCGGTGTCTGTTGCATTTCCGACCCGTGATTGACGTACCAGATCATGAACTTCACGCCAAAGAGAACTGTCAAAGTCAGCCCCGCCACCGCCAGCAACAACTGAAAGTAACCGGACACGCGTCCCGCAACCAGCGAACCGCAACCCGGCACGGCCAGATTGGCCGTGAGGCAACCCCACGCCGTTGTCCGGTCAAGGGGTTTGTGCTGGCCGAGTGCCAAAGAGATCTTCATA
>DASPXS010000003.1:0-9784 GCA_035637175.1 Haliangiales bacterium
AGCTATGTTCAAAGATTGTCGCGAGAACGTCGCCCCGCGCGTGAGCGCGGGGCGCGGATTGAAACAGGCCGTAGGCGTTGAACAACGCCAGACGGCGCAGTCGCCCCGCGCGTGAGCGCGGGGCGCGGATTGAAACCACCACCACGGGAGCGACACACCAAGATACCGCGGTCGCCCCGCGCGTGAGCGCGGGGCGCGGATTGAAACTTTGCCTTGGAGTTTTCGTGTTGTCATTTGTCCGTGTCGCCCCGCGCGTGAGCGCGGGGCGCGGATTGAAACGTGTTCGACTTTTGCAGTCTTCACCTTGTCGATTTGTCGCCCCGCGCGTGAGCGCGGGGCGCGGATTGAAGCACCGAGACGGGCGAGACGCCCGTGCCACTAGACCGTCGCCCCGCGTCGAACGAGAGTGTTCAACTCTCTGTTGCTCAGTGGGGTTGCCCGCAAGCGCACGCCGCCGAGGAAGGCGTTGGGACCTTCGCCGGATCGTAATTCAGATACGGTCCCAGCCATTTCTCGATTTCCTGCAGCGTCATGCCCTTGCGGATGTGGTAATCGAGCATCTGGTCGCGTCCGAGTTTGCCGACAGCGAAATACTTTGACTCCGGATGCGCGAAATAGAGGCCGCTCACGCTGCTCCCAGGCCACATGGCGAAGTTTTCGGTCAGTTGTATGCCGGCGTTCTTCTCCACGTCGAGGAGTTGCCAGAGGGCGCGTTTCTCAGTGTGGTCAGGGCACGCGGGATAGCCCGCGGCCGGTCGGATTCCGCGATACTTTTCGTCGATGAGGTCCTGGTGGGAAAGTTGCTCGTTCGTGCCGTAACCCCATTCTTCACGAACGCATTTGTGCAGGTATTCGGCAAAGGCCTCGGCCAGACGATCGGCCAGCGCCTCGGCCATGATCGCGTTGTAGTCGTCGTGATCGGCCTTGAATTTCTCGACGAGTTCTTTCAGGCCGAAACCGGTGGTGACAGCGAAGGCGCCCAGATGATCGGCGGGTTGATGGTTGAGTGTTGAGGGTTGATGGACCCTGGGCGCGACGAAGTCCGCCAGGCAGTAATTGGGTTGGCCGTCGGGCTTCTCGATCTGCTGGCGCAGGAAATGGAACGTCGTCAGAAACCGCGTGCGCGATGCGTCGGCGTAGAGCTCGACGTCGTCGCCCATCCGGTTGGCGGGGAAGAGGCCGTAAACACCGCGCGGTTGGAGCAGTTTCTTGTCCGCGATTTCCTCGAGCAACTTCTGCGCGTCGGCGAAGAGTTTGCGCGCTTCTTCGCCATGTTTCGCATGGTTCAAAATCGTCGGGTAACGCCCGCGCAGTTCCCAGGTGTGGAAAAACGGCGACCAATCGATGAAGAGGATGAGGTCGGAGAGGGAAAGTGCGGAGTGCGGAGTGCGGAGTGCGGAGTTTGTCGCAGCGGCGTGCTGCGACGGTTCGGCCGGCGAGGCGCCGACCGGCGCAGGCGGGGCGCCCGCGCTCCCCTTCACATCAGAGGAGAGCACCCGCACGCCGATGAATTCGGGTTGCGGCAGGTCGTCGAAGGCCAACTGCGGCGCGCGTTGACGCGCTTGCTCGAGGGAGACGAGCTTCTGTTGCTGGCCGGCGTGCTGGGCGCGGACGCGATCGTATTCGGCGCGGATTTGCTGGACGAAACTGCTTTTTCGATCGGCGCTGATGAGGCTGCCGACCACGGGCACGGCGCGCGAGGCGTCGAGGACATGGACCACCGGCTGCGAATAACCGGGCGCAATCTTCACCGCAGTGTGGGCCTTGCTGGTGGTCGCGCCGCCGATCAACAGCGGCACCTTGAAACCTTCCCGTTCCATTTCCTTCGCAACGTGGGCCATTTCGTCGAGCGAAGGCGTGATCAGGCCGCTCAGGCCGATAATGTCCACCTGCTGCTGGCGCGCGGTCTGGAGAATCTTCTCGCACGGCACCATCACGCCGAGATCGATCACTTCGTAGTTATTACAGCCGAGCACGACGCCAACGATGTTTTTGCCGATATCGTGCACGTCGCCCTTGACGGTGGCCATGAGCACTTTGCCGGCATTCCTGTGCTCGCCGCCGGCCGCCTTTTTCTCCGCTTCCAGAAACGGCAGCAGCCAGGCCACGGCTTTTTTCATCACGCGGGCCGATTTGACGACCTGCGGCAGGAACATTTTGCCGGCGCCGAACAGATCGCCGACGACGCTCATGCCGGCCATGAGCGGGCCTTCGATGACGGCGAGTGGTTTGCCATATTTCCGGCGCGCTTCCTCGACGTCCTGATCAATGTAATCGACGATGCCCTTGACCAGCGCGTGACTGAGCCGCTCCTCGACCGTGCCTTTGCGCCACTGATCCTCGAGCACTTCGGCCTTGTCCTTTTTCCTGACGGACTCGGCGAACCGGATGAGGCGCTCGGTGGCGTCGGGCCGGCGGTTGAGCAGGACATCCTCGACCAGTTCGAGCAGGTCCTTCGGGACCTCCTCATACACTTCCAACAGACCGGCGTTGACGATGCCCAGGTCGAGTCCGGCGCGGATGGCGTGATAGAGGAACGCGCTGTGCATGGCTTCGCGCACGACGTTGTTGCCGCGGAAGCTGAAGCTGATGTTGCTGATGCCGCCACTGACCTTCGCGAGGGGGAGGTTTTGCTTAATCCAGGTCGTCGCGCGGATGAAATCGACGGCGTAGTTGGCGTGCTCCTCCAGGCCGGTGCCGACGGTGAGCACGTTCGTGTCGAAGATGATGTCCTGGGGCGGGAACCCGACCTTTTGGGTGAGCAGATTGTAGGCGCGTCGGCAGACTTCGATGCGGCGCTCGAAGGTGTCGGCCTGGCCGCGTTCGTCGAAGGCCATCACGACCACCGCCGCGCCGTAACGTCGGACGAGCCCAGCCTGCTGCAGGAACTTCTCTTCGCCTTCCTTCAGGCTGATCGAATTCACGATGCCTTTGCCTTGCAGGCATTTGACGCCGGCTTCGATGACTTCCCACTTCGAGGAATCCACCATCAATGGCACGCGGGCGATATCCGGCTCGGAGGCGATGAGGTTGAGGAAACGGGTCATCGCGGCGACGCCGTCGATCATGCCCTCGTCCATGCAAACGTCGATGGCCTGCGCGCCGTTTTCGACCTGCTGCCGGGCGACGCTAACGGCCGCCTCGAAATCGCCCGCCTTGATGAGTTGGGCGAATTTCGGCGAGCCGGCCACATTCGTGCGCTCGCCGATGTTGATGAAATTGATGGAGGGGGAGGTTTCAGCGGTGGCCGGATTAGACGAAAACCCCCGGATCGAATTTCCCCGAATCGTCACCGCATCGAGTCCGCTGAGGCGAAGGTGCGGCTCGCTCTTCGGCGGAACGCGGGGAGGCAGGTTCCTTACTGCTTCGGCGATGGCCTTGATGTGGGGCGGCGTGGTGCCGCAGCAGCCACCGACAATGTTGAGCCACCCGTTTTGCGCCCACTCCTTCAATTGGGGCGCGAGTGTGTCGGGTGTTTCGGGAAAGCCGGTCGGCAAAAGCGGATTCGGGAGGCCCGCATTGGGGTGCGCGCTGACGTAGATCGGGGCGACACCGGAGAGTTCTTTGACGAGCGGCCGGAGTTCGTGCGGACCGAGCGCGCAGTTCAACCCGACACTCATCAGGGGCACGTGCGAAATGGAATTCCAGAATGCCTCGACCGTCTGGCCGGTGACGCCACGATTGCTGCCCGCCTGGATGAACGTCACCGACGCCATGAGGGGAACGATCGGTTTGCCTGGTTGCGGGTCACGGCCGAAGGGCAGGGGAGTGACTCCGCGTTCCTCAAACAATTTCAGGATGGCATAGAACGCCGCCTTGGCGTTCAGCGTGTCGAAGATGGTTTCAACCAGCAGCACGTCCACGCCCCCGTCAATGAGTCCCTTGGCCTGCTCGTAGTAAGCGGCCGCCACTTCGTCGAACGTGGCGCCGCGCGCCGCCGGGTTATTCACGTCCGTGGAAATGGATGAGGTTTTGTTGGTCGGTCCAATCGCCCCGGCGACAAAACAGACGCGGCCCGGATGGGCGGCCATGACGGCATCGGCCGCGCGCCGGGCGCAGCGGGCCGCAGCGATGTTGATTTCACAGGCCAACGATTCCATCCCGTAATCGGCCAGCGAAAGTGCCTGGGCATTGAAGGTGTTGGTCTCAATCAAGTCGGCCCCGGCCTCGAGGTATTGTTTGTGGATACCTTCGATGATCTCAGGCTGGGTCAGGCAGAGCAAATCGTGCAGCCCCTTGAGGTCCTTCCGCGAGTTCTGGAAGCGTTCGCCGCGGTAGGCGGCTTCGTCGAGCTGGTTCTGCTGGATCACCGTCCCCATCGCCCCGTCGAGAATGACGATGCGTTCGCGCAACAAACGCTCCAACTCTTCGGCTCGACTCTTTATTGGCTTCATTTCAACAAATTGTGTCAAACGTTCCCTTCAACCTCTAGCTCAGCAGCCCGTCATTGTAAATATCATTTTATCATGATTTGAAGATATGTACTATGAATACTTGGTTCTCAAAGAGTTCTGCCGGCCGCAATCTGGTTGATCCTGGAAAATTGTTGGTTCTTTTTAACCGTGCTGTCACCGGCTTGTCACCCGTCGGGACGATGCTAAAAGCAGCGGATAGAGTAGATTGAAACGATTTGAATGACAATAGCCTTGCCAACCACTGTGGTTCGGGATGGAAACTTTCTTCCCGACGACTTGAGTCTTTATATCGGAAAGAAGACGCTGGTTAAGCTTATTTTGGAAGTTATTGAGGACCTCAACGCCCGGAGTTCCGGGCGGCAGGATATCGAGACCGGGAACCCGAACATCCGGCCTGCGATGATGGTAACATTGCTGGCTTATTGTTACGCGAGCGGGATATACGGCTCGACGGACATTCAATTGAGCATTCAACACGACCAGATGATCCGTTATCTCTGTGCCCGGAACTACCCGGATCTTTGCGCGATACGATCGTTTCGTCGGTACCATCGCGAACGGATCAGCCGATGTCTGACTGCGGTATTGGGGCGTGTTTGGGAGCTGCGATTCCGCGGAGAGGACGCCGTGCCAATCGGCAGCGGCTCCGGTTCGGTGTCACGGTGGATTGGTCAGACAGCAACTCCGGACTTCAGGCGGGAGGCCGAGCAAAGGATCACGCGCGCCGTGCGGGCCGACAGCATGGCGATGGACGTGTGAGGAATGCTGTTGCCAAATCCGAAATCCGAAGCAAATCCGAAACCGGAAAACCGGAAGGCTGAGAGCGTTCCCGACGGATTCGGGGTTTGGGGATTCGAATTTCGGGTTTCTTTCGGGATTCGGAATTCGGAATTGCCTCGGAGTCCAGAGCAGCCCTGAGCGTCATTGCGGGTCCTTCAACTCAGCCGTTGACACCCCCCTTTCCTTTGTTAGGCTCGCGGCTCGTTTCGATGGAATTCACCGACGAAATTCAACTGAAATCCGCACACGCTTTTTGACTTATGGGCAAGACCAAGAAATACGTTTATCTGTTTGGAAACAAAAAGGCCGACGGCAACGGGGCGATGAAGGCGCTCCTGGGCGGCAAAGGCGCCAACCTGGCCGAAATGACCCGCATCGGGCTGCCCGTGCCTCCGGGTTTCACCATCACCACGGACGTCTGCACTTATTACTACGCCACCCGGCGGACTTATCCGAAGGACCTCCAGCCCCAGATCGAGGTCGGCATCGCCAACATGGAAAAAATTATGGGCACCCGGTTCGGCGACAGAAACGCCATGCCGCTGCTCGTCGCCGTTCGCTCCGGCGCGCGCGATTCGATGCCCGGCATGATGGACACGATCTTGAACCTTGGCCTCAACGACGAAACCGTTCTGGCGCTGGTCAAGGCGACCAACAACGAACGTTTCGCCTGGGACTGCTATCGCCGCTTCATCCAGATGTATGGCGACGTGGTGTTGGGCGTGCAGAAACTGCCGGCTGAAGATCACGAGCCCTTCGAAACGGTCATCGGCGGTCTCAAGGACGAGCGTTATGGCAATCACGACCTCGAGGATACGAAACTCACCACCGACGACCTGAAGGAACTGGTCAAACGTTTCAAAGCCCTGGTGAAGGAACGCACCGGCAAGGAATTTCCGAACGATCCCTGGAAGCAGCTCGAAGGCGCCATCGGCGCCGTGTTCGGCTCCTGGATGAATGACCGCGCCATCGTTTATCGTCGCAAATACAACATACCCTCCGAGTGGGGCACCGCCGTCAATGTGCAGGCGATGGTCTTCGGCAACACCGGCGAGCAATCCGGCTCTGGCGTGGCGTTCACGCGCGATCCGGCGAGCGGCGAAAAGGTGTTTTACGGCGAATTCCTGATGAACGCGCAGGGCGAGGACGTGGTCGCCGGCGTGCGCACGCCGGAACCGGTCCAGAAACTCTCCGCCCATCAGCCGGCCTCCTACAAGGAACTGGAAAATATCCGGCAGACACTCGAGCGGCACTTCAAAGACATGCAGGACTTCGAGTTTACGATTCAGGACGGCAAAGTCTTCATGCTCCAAACCCGCAATGGCAAACGCACCGGCTTCGCCGCCGTCCGCATCGCCTGCGAAATGGTGAAGGAAAAACTCATCGACTGGCAAACCGCGGTGCTGCGGGTTCCCGCCGAGCAACTGGACCAGGTGCTGGCGCCGGTGTTCGATCGCGCCGCGCTCAAAGGCGCGCAAATCATCGCCTCCGGCCTGCCCGCCGGTCCGGGCGCGGCGTGCGGCAGGATTTATTTCAACGCCGAGCGCGCCGCCGAGGCGGCGCACCAGGGCGAGAAAGTCCTGCTGGTTCGCGTGGAAACATCGCCTGAAGATCTGCGCGGCATGATTGCCGCCGAAGGCATCCTGACCGCGCGCGGCGGCGTCAGCTCCCACGCGGCGCTGGTGGCCCGGCAGATGGGCAAGGTCTGCGTCTGCGGCGCGAGCAAACTCCAGGTTGATTATCAGGCCAAGACGCTGACGGCGAGCGGACAGACGTTCAACGAGGGAGATTACCTTTCCATCGACGGCACGAGCGGCAACGTGTACGCGGGCCAGCTCAAAACCGCGCCGAGCGAAGTCATCCAGGTGCTCTTGCAGAAAAGCCTGTCGCCGAAGGACAGCAGCACCTATCAATACTTCGCGCAGTTGATGAAGTGGTGCGACCAGGCCACCCGCATGCAGGTCCGCACCAACGCCGACAACCCGGAACAAACCGCCAACGCCGTCGCCTTCGGCGCCAGCGGCATCGGCCTCTGCCGCACCGAGCACATGTTCTTCGAGGGCGACCGCATCGATGCCATGCGGGAAATGATCCTGGCGGAGAAGACCGACGACCGGAAGAAGGCGCTGGCCAAGCTGCTGCCCTATCAGCGGGAGGATTTTGCCGGCATGTTCCGCGAGTTGAAAGGTCTGCCGGCGACGATCCGGTTCCTCGATCCGCCGTTGCACGAGTTCCTGCCGCACGATCATGCTGCCCAGGCGTCGCTGGCGGAAAAGACCGGCGTGAGCGTGGAGAAGATTGCCAAGCGGGTGCATGAATTGCACGAGTTCAACCCGATGCTCGGCCACCGTGGTTGCCGCCTCGGCATCGCCTATCCTGAAATCTCCGAGATGCAGGCGCGCGCCGTATTCGAAGCCGCGGCGCGGGTGCAAAAGGAGGGCCTCAAGTGCAAGCCGGAGATCATGATCCCGCTGGTCGGCTATCCCAAAGAGCTGCAACTTCAGCTCGAGGTCGTCCATCGCGTCGCCGGTGAAGTCGCGCAGGAGAAGAAGACCAAATTCAATTATCTGGTCGGGACGATGATTGAAGTCCCGCGCGGGGCGCTGGTGGCCGATGAAATCGCCCGGGACGCGCAGTTTTTCAGCTTCGGCACGAACGATCTGACGCAGACCACGCTGGGCATGAGCCGGGACGATTCCGGCTCGTTCCTGCCCGCGTATCAGGAGCTGGAAATCGTGAAGCGAAATCCCTTCGCCACCATCGACCAGATCGGCGTCGGCCAACTCATGCAGATGGCGGTGGAACGCGGCCGCGGCACGCGGCCCGACATCAAGCTGGGCATCTGCGGCGAGCACGGCGGCGATCCCGACTCGGTCAGGTACTGCCATCGCCTCGGGCTGACTTACGTCTCGTGCAGTCCGTTCCGGGTGCCGGTGGCCCGGCTGGCGGCGGCCCAGGCGGCCATTGAAGAGAAACGGAAAGCCCCGAAGAAGTGAGCGACGGCGCCGACATGTAGTTCCCGAACCGCTAGACAACCTTTTGTCGCATATGCAACAAAAGGTTGTCTAGGCAGATTTGGTGACAAACCTAGGAACTCCCGATCAAAATCCCCACCAGAAACACCAACAGACCGCCCAGCATGACTTGCAGGACGGCCGCAGACAAAGGCGTGTCCATAAACTTGTGCCGCACCCACGAAATCACGCTCAACTCGACCAGCACCACCCCGACGGCCACGGCGGTGGCGGTTTTCACGTTTGAAATCAGGTAGGGCAGGGTGTGCCCGATGCCGCCCAGGGTCGTCATCAGGCCGCACACAAACCCGCGCGCCCATGGATGCCCGCGGCCGGTCAGGCTGCCGTCGTCCGACAACGCTTCGGCGAATCCCATGCTGATGCCCGCCCCAAGGCTGGCGGCCAGTCCGACCAGGAACGTTTCCCAACTGTTGCGCGTGGCGAAGGCGGCGGCGAAAAGCGGCGCCAGGGTCGAGACCGAGCCGTCCATCAACCCCGCCAGACCGGGTTGAATCACCTGGAGCACGAACAATCGTTTCTGTTTCGCCGATTCCTCTTCGCTCGGTCCGGTCCGCGCGATGGTTTCGGCGGTGCGCGCGTGGTTTCGTTCCTCCTCCGCCAGGTCGCCGAGCAACTGGCGGATGCCGGCGTCCGTCGCGCGTCGCGCCGCCGCTTCGTAGAACCGTTTGGTTTCCAGCTCCATGGTCTCGGCGGATTTTTGCACCGCTTTGAGGCCGAGTGGCCGCACGAGCCAGACCGGTCGTCGTTGGACAAAACCCCGGACATCCTGCCGGCGAATCAGCGGCACATGATCGCCGAAACGGCTCCGGTAATGTTCCAGCAGTCGGTGGCGATGGCCGTCTTCATCGCGCCGCATCTCGCGAAATTTCTCCGCTTGTTCCGGATAATGTTCCTTCAACCCGTCGGCGAAGTCTTCGTAGATGCGGGCGTCTTCTTCCTCCAGCGAGATGGCCAGCGCGAGGATTTCCTGTTCCGTGAGACTTTCAAAGGCGCGCATAAATGATGGCCGTTAGCGGTTTGCTGACGCGCCGGAACAGGCGCGAACATGAAGCGGCAAACCCAATGCGCACCGAGCGTGGCACAGGGTCCGGAGGCTTTCAAGCTCGTTCAAGCACGACGCAGCGGACGGGTGCATCTTGGCAGCGCGATGTCCGGTAGTGGCACGGGCGTCTCGCCGGCGTCTCGCCCGTGCGTTGGCTGCCAGGCTCTCACGGGCGGGACGCCCGTGCCACTACGCCCCAAACGCCGGCCGAGTGGCGATTGTATCAAGCTGCGCCGCGGCGGGCGCCATTTTTTTCGAAAGTCAGCAAGAATCGGGTCGCCCGTTGGCAAACGGGGAGTATGATTTCAGGCAGATGAACGCAGTCATGAAAAGTTCCAAAACATTTCTTTCGAACGGCAACGCCGGCCTGAAAGCCTGCGAAGATTACCGGCGCGTCGAACGCGCCATCACGTTTTTGCAGGAGCACGCCCTGGAACAGCCGGACCTGGCGACGGTGGCGAAGCAGGTTTACCTCAGCGAATTTCATTTCCAACGCCTGTTCACGCGCTGGG
>DASPXS010000004.1:0-4818 GCA_035637175.1 Haliangiales bacterium
TCCTTGAGCGCCCCCATCCCGATGTTTCAAGGCACTATTACCGCGCGGCAAATCCTTTATCGAAGTTTGCGGCGTCACGCGAAATCAAGGCGGCAACCCCGGTTGCCCCGCGTCGAGCCGCTGCGCTTCCAGTTCGTGCATCCTTGCCTCGTCCGCTTTGCCGAGTTGGGTTAACGCGCGCGCCAGGTTGCGGTGGGCGTTGGGGCTGCCAGGATTAAGGCGTACTGCTTCGGACAAGTGCGTGATGGCTTCTTCGAACTTTCCTTGCGCGGCCAGGGCCGCGCCCAGATTATTGTGAGAACCGTAATCATTCGGATTCATCCTCAAAACTTCGCGATCGTGGCTGATGGCCTCGTCAATTTTGCCCTGTCTCTGCAGGACGACGGCCAGATAACTGTGCGCTTCTGAAATGTTGGGATTAATCAACAGGACCTGTCGGAAACAAGCGGCCGCCGCTTCGTCGTTTCCCTGTTCCGAATAATAGATGTGGCCCAGACGGAGGTAAATACCGACGCGATACGGACTGCCGTCCAACTCTGCAATCATATGCTCATGCAGCGCCACGCTGTTTTGCCAGATGCCCGTCTGACTGTAGCTGAGCGTACCCAAAACTACCAGAATACTCGTGATCGCGATCGGCATCAGCCGGCGCAATCGGGGTATCTCTCCAAACTTGAACAAACCGGCGGCGACCAGAACCGACCAGGTAATCCCGGCGATGATGCTGTAGCGGTCGCTGGAATAATGCGGGTGCTCGGTCAGGCCGAGCACCGGCACCAACAGAATCAGATGACAGAGCCAGAGCGTCCACAGCAGCGGCCATCTATGTCGATTGCACCAGAGCAACACGGTCAGGGTGAGCACGACAACCAGACTGATCAAAAACCGTGCTGCGGTTGGCTCGACAGAAATCAGCGCGGTGTAATAGGGTGAGAGGTTTACCGGGAACCACGGTTTCCAAAAGTAATACGTCCAAATGTAAAAAGCTTGCAGGGCGCGCTCAAGTAACCCGAATTCTGCCAGCGACACCGGCCGGGCGCGGCCTCCAGTGGTTTGAAATCGGGCCAGCAATGTGAGCACGACTACCAGGGCGGCGACCGCGGCGAATGGAAGCTTTTCCAACCAGATCCGGCGCGCGGTCGCATCCCGCCACCACCCATTGCCTTGATGGAAACGTTTCAGGGGCCAGGCATCCAGCACCGCCAGCACGATCACGTAGCCCAACCCGGTTTGATATGAGAGCAATGACACCGCAAACGCGCTCACGGAGCACCAGAAGAACCTTCTCGCCGCGGGATTGGCCGGATCGGAAAACTGCAGGTAGCACAGCAACGAAATCAGCAAAAAAAACAACGCCTGGCAATATACGCGGTCGGTCACCCAGGCGACCGGCTCGACGCGCAATGGGTGAATGGCCCAGAGCATCGCTCCCAGACCGCAACACCAGAGCAGATAATCGCGATCTGCGGCGGCTGATTCGCTTTGTGTCCCAATCAACAACAGCTTGCGGAGGAGCAAAAACACCAGGACCGCATTGGCGCAATGAAAGAGCACGTTGCCCAGGTGATATCCGAACGGATTAAGTCCGAACAGTTCGTAAGTCACAGCCCAACCCAGCCACGTCAGCGGCATGTAGCGCCACAGGTAGTGCAAGTCGGTGAACATCCAGTAAATCCGCTGCCAGTCGAGGCCGCGGATGTGCGGGTTGTCATAGACAATGTCGTCGTCCCAATGAACGAAGCCTGCTTGCAGGCTGCGCGAAAAAACGGCAAACGTGACCGCCAGGATAATCAGAATGATCAGCCTTTCGGGAGAACCACGGCGGGTTGTCTCTTTCATCGTGAGTCTTGGTACGTCGGGTTTGCCAGGCACTCTTCAGCGAGCAATCGATTCGTGTCTCACGCGGTCAAGGGTTTGTTCCCCCAAATGACCATGTTCCAGGTGAAACGTCTTGCCAGAGGGATCCGTGTCAATATCGCATCAATGCCTGCGAGCGGTCGCCACCACCAAAGTCGGCCCGGCGTCTCATCGTAGATCAATTTCCAGTAACGTTCCTGGTTCGGATGGATGCGGTCGATCAGGTAGTATTTCAGAAAAAGGCTCAGAGACAGCAGCCAGAATTCACGGTGGCGCACGCGGTCAAAATACTTTCTCACTGTTCTCAAATCTTTGAAGGTCAGCGGTGCCTCGTCGCGGGTGCGCACTTCGGTCGCCATTTTCCGATAGAAGTTGATTAGCGGATTGTAGGCCAGCGGGTCCCAGAAAAAGACCTGGCCGCCGGGCCGGAGCGCACGTTGGATTTTTTGCAGGAGTTTTTGCCGGTCCGCCACGTGATGAAGGACGTTGGCCGCATAAACAAAATCAAAATGGTTGGCCGGCACGACGAGCTCTTCGCCCGCCGCGACAAGCCCTTCCACCGGGACACCGTGCAATTGTCCCAACCGCACCGCGGTTTCGACCATACCGGGTGAAATGTCGGTGGCGGTGACTTGCGCCCCTTGAAGTCCGAAGTAAACCGACGATTCACCCAGCCCGCAGCCGATGTCGAGCAGCCGTTTGCCCCGCAGATCCCCCATCAGCCGAAGGATGAATCGGTTTTCCAGCGCCGCGGGAGATTCAAACGCCGCGCGAACCGGGATGGCCTCCAGGCTGACCGATGCCGCCCATTGGTCGTGAAACGCCGATTCCCGCGCGTGCGCGGCCTCATTCATTTTTGTCCTTCAAGTTGACCTTTTTATGCACGATATAAAGCGGGCGTCGCTTTACCTCTTCAAAGATTTTTGCGACATATTCGCCCAGCACACCGATCGAGATCAGTATCCAGCCGCCGATCAAACACAGCAACACCACCAGCGTGGTCCAACCTGGGACCGTATCTTGCACCACCAGCGCCCGCATGATCGAGTAAGCGCCATAGCAAGCTCCAAACAAGGCAATGAAGACTCCCAACGCCAGGCTCGCGCGCAACGGCAGCGGCGAGAAGGACACCGATGCGTTCCAGGCCAGCCCAAACATTTTGCGCAGACTGTATTTGGTACGGCCGGCGGCACGGCCGGCGCGCGAATACCTGACTGCCGTTTGCGAGAATCCAAGCCAGGTCACCATACCGCGCAAGAAACGATGCTTTTCCCGCAATTGCAATAGCGCGTCAACCACCCGGCGGCTCATCAGGCGGAAATCGCCGGTGTCAGGCGGCAGGTCTGGATGGACCAGCAGCCGCATCAACCGATAAAAGAGAAAAGCCGTGGCCCGCTTGAACGCCGTTTCGCCCGCCCGCTCGGTGCGTTGGCCATAGACCACGTCGTATCCTTCCTGATAGCGTTGAACCATCTCGCGGATGACCTCCGGTGGATCCTGCAAATCAGCGTCCATGACCACCATCGCGTCTCCGCAGGCGTGTTCCAAACCGGCAGTTACCGCGACTTGATGCCCGAAATTGCGCGCCAAACTGATCCCTTTGATCCGCGAGTCCGCCGCCGCCCATGCCTCCACTTGGACCTGAGTGTTATCGTGGCTGCCGTCGTTGACAAAAATGACTTCCACATCGCAATCCGTTGTCTGGAACAGCTCGTTGAGGCGTCGTTTCAGTTCTCCGAACACTTCCTCTTCGTTGAACAAGGGAATGACTATCGATAGCATTTTGGGTCTGGAGCGCGCGCACAGCAGTTCGGCCATGCCGGCATATTTTCCCTCACCCATCAGAGGGTCAAGCCCGAAGACCATTCAAACCGGCCGACTGCGTGGAGAGGAACGATAATCCGTCACCGGAAGATCCAACAGGCCTGCTCGCGCGCTCGAAAGAACTCTTCGTTCATCGGTGGATCCGCGGCTGCAATCGAGAATTTACTCCCACCAGCGTCACCCGCGGCAGAAGCAACACCATGTCCCCCGCTGGCCCGCTGACCTTGGCTTGCGGTTTAACGTCGTTGCGTTAAACATTTGCCAGTGTCAACCGACGATTTGTCCGATGCCGCCCTGGTGCTGGTTGGCCATGGCTCGACGCTCAACGCCGAGTCCGGCGCGCCGACGTACCAACACGCCGACGAACTGCGTCGCCGTAAAATGTTCGCGCAAGTGGTCGAATGTTTCTGGAAACTGGAGCCTTCGATCTGCGCCGTGTTGCGCGGGGTGTTCGCGCCGCGCGTCTTCATTGTGCCGCTGTTCATCAGCGAAGGTTACTTCACCGAAGAGGTCATCCCGCGCGAACTCGGCCTGCGGACGAACGACCAGGCCGATTTCTCCCCCGTGCAGCAGCGCGGCGGCCAAACGCTGTTCTACTGCGGCCCGGTTGGGACCCACGACAGCATGACCAACGTGCTCCTCGCCCGCGCCCATGACATCGTTGAAAAATATCCCCACTGCCCCTCTCCAGGGCCCGGGCCCGGCGAGATTGCGCTGTTTGTCGCCGGACATGGGACGGGCAACAATGAGAATTCCCGCAAGGCGATCGAACGCCAGGTCGAACTGATTGGCGGGCGAAACCTTTACGCCGAAGTGCACGCGGTGTTCATGGAAGAGGAGCCGCGCATCGGTGATTGCTACCGGCTCGCGCGGGCGAAAAACATCGTCGTGGTGCCGTTCTTCATCAGCGACGGCCTGCATTCGTACGAAGACATCCCGGTGATGCTCGGCGAGCCGCAGGAAGCTGTTCGAAACCGCCTTCGAAACGCCGAGCCGACCTGGCATAATCCGACTGAAAAAAACGGCAAACGCGTCTGGTACACCGCCGCCATCGGCAGTGAACCGCGCATCGCCGACGTGATTCTTGAGCGGGTACGCGAAGCACGGCAGGCCGTCGCAGGGGAAAAGAGACGATAG
>DASPXS010000005.1:0-15915 GCA_035637175.1 Haliangiales bacterium
GTTCCAGTTTCGTTCGACATCGCCCCGGCTTGAACGCGGCCCGGGTCGCCCTGACTTTGATGAGGGACCCAGACATTCGCCGCCGCATGGTCGGTCGGAATTCCCGTCGCCGGGCGGTCCGCCGGATATGCATCCGGGACCGCGCGATTTCCGCCTGCCGTCGGACGCGGCCAGCCTCTTTGACGAGACCCGCACCAATGCTTTCTACTTCACGGTCTGGTCCCGCGACGGGACCCTGCTCAAGCGAGCTACCAACGCCCCGGCCGACGTGCCGTTCCCGCAACGGCCGGTCGCGGGCACTTTGACCCAAACCCGGACGCGCGACACCTACCGCGAGGCATTCCACTTCACGGAAATGGGCGATTGCGTATTGGCGGGCCGCTCCATTGCCGCCGATCTCGTGGCCATGCGCCGCTTCACCTGGTGGCTGCTCGCCGCCGGCGGCACGGTGCTCGCACTGGGTCTGGCCGGCGGTTGGCGGCTTGCTACCCGCGCCATCCGGCCGGTGGAAGAAATCAGCGCCGCCGCAAGCCGCATCTCCGCGGGAAACCTTGCGGAACGCATTAAGACGGTTGATCCGGACAACGAGATCGGCCGACTTGCCGGCGTCCTGAATTCGACATTTGCCCGGCTCGAAGGCGCTTTCGCGCAACAAAAGCAGTTCACCGCCGATGCCTCGCATGAACTGCGCACGCCGCTCGCTGTCATCATTTCCGAGGCGCAGACAGCCCTCGCCCGCGAACGCAGCGCCGCCGAATACCGCGAAACGGTCCAGGTCTGCCTGGACACCGCCCAACAAATACGCCGGCTCACCGAATCGCTGCTCCAACTCGCGCGCTGGGACGCCGGGCAGGAAGCCATTCAACACAGCCCCGTCAATCTGGCGGACAGAACGCGCGCCTGTCTCGAACTCATTCGGCCGCTCGCAGACGAGCGCGGCATCCGAATTCTATGCGACCTCGCGCCCGGTCAGGCTCTGGGTGACGCCGATCGCCTCGGTCAAATCATCATCAACCTCCTCACCAACGCCATCCAGTACAACAAACCTCGCGGCGAAATCCGCGTTGCCACTCGCGCTGAAAACGGCGCCGCCATCCTCACCGTCGCCGACACCGGTCAAGGCATCGCCGGAGAAGACCTGCCGCACATCTTCGAGCGGTTCTATCGCGCCGACAAATCCCGCGCCCAGGGTCGCACCGGCCTTGGCCTGGCCATTTCCAAGGCCATCGTGGACGCGCACGGCGGCAGCATCGAAGTGTCCAGCCAGTCCGGCGCCGGCACGACTTTTACCGTGCGGCTGCCGCTTGCGCCGTAACCGCGCGCTCATCCCGAGTCGCAACGTCCCGCAGAGTCCGGAAATCTCGCGGGCGCAGCGCAGATTGAATCTGCCCTTATTGGGGCGGACGATAACCGGACTTCCCGGCTGTCTTGAAGATCTGCACTAAACTCCGCGAATCACGATCATCGCTTGATCGCCGGCGAGACGTGGTAGATGCGCGCATCCCAGGGGCCAAAATGGTCGGCGAACGAACCATCCTTGACGATAATTGCGCGATTTTCTCCCAGCACCTCCGCGCTCGCACCGCCGCCGGCCCCCGACAGTTTGAACGTCGCGCTCGTTGTGCCCTCGCGCATTGCGACGGCAAACAGGTAGATCGTTGCCTCGCGTTGCTTGACCATGAAGGCGACCGGCACCTCGACGTTGTCGCACCGCACCGTTGCCCCACCGTCGATCGTCGGGCAATTGAGCACCGGCGCCCACTCGCTGATCTGGCGGTTCAACGCGGTCACGGCGCCGAGCATTTCCGGGTCGTCGAGCAGCGCGGCTTCGCGAAACTTCGGCTTGAACTGATGAACAAAGTAAATCAATCCCCGCGAGCCGTGAATGAGCGACATCCACGCCTCGCAACGGAGCTGGTGGGGAGTGGGTTTGCGGTCCAAATCGCCGATGCGGGTGCATTCGAGGCAATTCCAGACAATCCTTTCGCCGCCACTCCAGCGGGTCAACCGTTCAACACCGCGGGCGACAAACCAGAGTTTGCCCGAGACCTCCTTGCGGTCGTGATTGACCGGGTAGATATCGAAGGACGCGATATCACAACCCTTCAGGTATGCGGGATAATCTTCGGGATGATTGCCGCGCACGCCCCGTCCATACCAGCCGTCCCAGGCGACGCCCTGACCGAGATTCAGCATGACCGGTCGCGAAGGATCGGCGGCACGGATTCGCCGGTAGTCGGCGACAATCTTTTCCGGCGGAATCGGGGGGCCGTAACCCTTGCCCTCGCCGAGGGATTGCGCGTTGTCCGGTTCATCACCGTGCATCCAACCGACGATCGTAGAATCATCGAGGTGACGGAGCGCGACGTCGTTTTGCTCGCAAAAAATCCGCATCCCGGCCTTCTTCAGCGCCGCCAACTGTTCTTCCGTCGGCCCTTTCCACAACCCCACATACGTGTTGAAGCCCGCCTTGCGATAGCGCTCCGCGTTCGACGGCGATTGCAGCCATACAGCGAGCGGAAAGAATCCCGCATCCGCCGGCGGTCCGTTGGTCCAAATCCCGTACGGGGAAATGGCGACATCACCATGCATCGCGGCCGCAAGGAACGTAAACATGGCCGCCGTGGCCAACAGCCCGCAGGAGAGACGCTTTAACCGCATCGACCCCGGCGCGGCACGGCCGCAGCCAAAGCAGGATAGCGCGTCCCGCCTCTCCGGCCCGCATGGCAGAAAGGGAGAAAGCAGGCCGGGCGGGCGCGCGAGGGTGTGAGCCGCTAAACCGACGGGTAACTGCGGCTTTCTTCGTTCAAATACCGCGCAGCCCGAGAAATTTTTCATTGAGATCGGCACAAATCGGTGTGCATCGTCACACTCCGGAGAACGTCGTGTTCCGATCGCTCATCGTTAGGTTCTATCCTTGCCATCACCCGCGAACAAGGCCCTTCTTACTTAATCTCACGCAGTCGGGCCGAATGAGTGACAGGGTGGATGCAGCGCGACATCCTGCGGTTTGCTCGTCATTAGTCAGCGCAGACCCTCGCGAATACTGCGGCTGGCACCGGGTGATTTCTGAATTGAATTAATGGGCCTCCTCAGGTTGACTGCTACGCGGTTCCGACGGCCCTTGGAGATGAAATCGGTCACCATCCACACAGACGGCGGGTGCGAGGGCAACCCGGGTCCCGGCGGCTGGGCTGCCATTCTGCGGCACGGAACGCACGTCAAAGAGTTGACCGGCGGCGAGCCGGCTACCACCAACAATCGCATGGAACTCACCGCAGCAATCGCCGCTCTGCGCGCCCTCAAGGGACCCTGCGCCGCGGAAATCTTTACCGACTCGGAGTACCTGCGCGACGGCATCACCGCCTGGGTGGCGGCCTGGAAGACGCGCGGTTGGCGCACGGTAGATCGCAAACCGGTGAAGAACGACGATCTCTGGCGTCAACTCGACGAACTTTGCTCGAAGCACAAAATCCGGTGGCACTGGCTCAAGGGCCACGCCGGCCATCGCGACAACGAACGGTGCGACCGACTCGCCCGCGCCGAGATCGCCAAACTCCGCAAGCAGTACACCGCCGAACAACTCGCATCCTTGCTGAAGGAATTCGAGATAAGCCGCTCACCGGGAAGGACTCAGGGTCGCCTTTTTTGAACCGGTCAGCCGCACGCGACAGGAATTAACTCCGGTTCATTCTGTCACCGAACGAGACCCCACCGCCGCCGCGTAGAGATGCCGCATCGTGGCGACATACAGGACGCCGTTGGCCGCCGTGGCCGTGGCGCTGATTGGGTCGCCCAGTTCCACCGTGCCCAGGATTTTCTTCTCCTTGGTCGCGGCAAACACGTAAAAGTTTCCACTGCGTGTGCCGAGGTAAACCTTGCCATCGGCGACGAGCGGCGAGGCCCACGCATCGCCTTTTATCTCCTCCGTCCAATAGGGTTTGCCGGTCTCCGCGTCCAAACAATGAAACTCCCGGCCACAGTCCGCAATGAACACCAGGCGGTCATGAATCGCCGGGGTGGACATCCCGTGCTTCTGCAGCGAATACGTCCACACCAAGCCATTCGTCGTGATGTTGCCGGTCTTCGTCGCATCCAGGCACTTGAGCCACGCCTCGTTCTTGCCCCAAAAGACATCGCCGCCGCCGGCCACATAGATGTGGTTCCGATAAAAAACGGGCATTCCATAAATGTCGCTGGGACCTTCACGCCGGTTGCTGAGATATTGATGAATGTTCTCTTTTGGCGCGGTCGGATCGAAATCGAATTGCCAGACCTTGCGGAGCTTCGCGGGGGATTGGAGTGATGGAGTGATGGGGTGTTGAGCGGATTTGCTTCTGTCCGCCGTTCCATTACTCGATGACTCCGTCACTCCCGCCGGCAACGGCTCGAATGCATACACCACGCCGTTCCCGCCCGCAAAAAAGATCAATGCCCGACCGTTCACTTCGCCCAGCGACGGCGACGACCAGGTGCAATGAAATATGTCGGGAGCGATATGCTCGTCGTCGCGCGCCACGAATCGACCGGTCTTTTTGTCCAGCACGACGAGGCTTGGCGCATCGGGCGCGCGGATCCGTTTGTGCGTGTTGTCCACGCCCGTGCCGCTGTTCAGGTAAAGGTAATCTCCGCGGATCAATATCGAGGCATGCGCGGCATCATGCGGCCAGATGCCTGCTCCGGATGCCAGATCGAAGAGCCAAATGATGTCAGCGTCGAGCGGACCTGGTTCGAGCGCGGTATCGCCCACGGCGGCAGGCAATGCCGCGGGTTGGATCTCGGCGCCCGGCGCTGGTTTGGGAGCCGAGCCGGAACCCCGCGGGGGCGTCATGTGCGCGCCCTCGTCGCGAAAAGGCCCGTCGTTGCCATTGGCCATGCCGTGCGCGTCGAGGCACATCACCTCACCGCGGTTGCTGACAAGATAGACGCGATCGCCTTCGACCGTGACCGGCGAGGAAATCCCGCTGTTGGGCCAGTCAAAGTACGGGTCCTCCTCGCGCTTGGGCACGACGAGTTGCCAGAGGAAATTCCCTGTCTTTTCGTCGAAACACATCAAGACGCCGCGGTCCCCTTTATGTTTGGGGTCGCGCGGTTCACCGTTGTTCGTGCCAATATAAACACGTCCGCCGGCAACAATCGGAGTGGAATGGGTCTCGCCGCCGAGCTGCTGGGACCACTTGATATTTTCCCCGCTCTTTGGGTCGAAGGAATCGGGCAACCCCTTCTCGTCCGAAACCATGTTCCGCGACCAGGCCTGGCCCCACTGCGATTGATCCGCGGCGCGGGCGCAGAAGCTCCCAACGGCAAAGATCAGGCTCCCCAAAAGGCACAGGCTCCAAATTCCAAACCGCCCGCGGAAACGCCGGCGGCGGCAAAGAAAGCCGGACAAAACCATCCCGGCAAAAAACAAATCGATTTTCATCGGCGACAAGCCCACAGGGAACCCGAATGCAGAAGAATCAACAAGAATTCTTTAGGCGCGAACTTCACGAATTCTCACGGAGCCGCTTTGTGCGAACCGGTGAGCCGGGTGCACTCTAACGCGAAATGTCCGCCTGCCTGAGGACGCGGAACTGGTGACGTTGCAAGACTTGCTCGGCGATTTCGTTGTCCTCCATGCTCAGGCCGAGGATGGACTTTCCGTGGGGATGCGGGATGAAGGAGTAAAGGTAGTTGACGTTGAGTTCGGCTTCGAGGAGCGCTGCCATCAGGCGGTTCAACTCGAGGGCGGAACTGACTTCGACGGCCAACAAATGGCTTTCGTTAAACGGAAAGCCGTGGTTGACCAGCAAACCCTGCGCGCGCTCGGGGTCGTCCACCACAAAGCGGATGATCGCGCTGTCCGTGGTGTCGAGCACCGTCAGGGCGAGCACGTGGACGCCATGGGCGGCGAGCATGCTGACCAGATCGTGCAAACGTCCGAGACGGTTCGGTGTGAAGACCGAGAACTGCTTCACGGCGTCTGGTTGACGGGCGGGCATGGTTTTCGCCAGCATGGTGCCTGCCAATAAGCCACATCCGGCGGGCAAACGCACTAAAAATTCCCGCGCGGCCGGGCACCGTCAGAAACGCGAATCAAAAGAAAGGGTTGCCACGGCTGAAGATTTCCCCCCAGAATGCCGGCGATTATCTGATGAGTATCGCCGCCTTAACCGCCAGCCCGCCTGCCGAAACGACGAAACCTGATTTCGCCCAACCCGTCGCCCGGCCGAAGAAAGGCGTTTTGAAACTGATCGGCGAGGTGTTCGCGCACGGCGGTCCGGGCTATCTCCAGTTCGCCATCACCAATATCTGCAATGCCAGGTGCGATTTCTGCGGCTTCGCGGTGGACCGATTCGATCCCAAACAACGCCGGAGCGTGACACTCCAGGAAGCGAAAGACGTCATCGACATCGCCGTGAAGAACCGTATCGGCTATTTGCTGTTCGTGGGGGGCGAACCGCTGGTGCACAAGGAAATCGGCGCGATGGTGCGCTACGCGGCCGAACGCGGGATTCATCCGATGATCTGCACCAATGGCTCGCTTTGGACCGACGAGACTATGCGGGCGCTCGCCCGCGACGGCCTCAGCAGCGTCATCATGTCGATCGATTCGCACGAGGTGGTCAGGCATGAGCAAAACCGGGGCCTGCCGGATGTTTGCCGGAAGATCAGGCAGGCGAATGAAGTCTTCCGCGAACTGGGCATTCAAACCACGGCCAGCGTGACGGCCAGCAAACTGATCGACGATTATGACAAGCTGCCTGCCTTCCTGAGCGGGTTGGGATTCAAAAGCTGCACCTTCAGTTATCCGCTCACCTCCCTGGCGTCGAGCTATCTCAGCTTCAGCGATTCGAGCCTCGTCAGTTACCGGACCGACGAACTCATTCAGGTTTTTGAGAAGATCAAACAGATGAAAAAGCGGAGCGGTTATCCAGTCGTGAACCCGACGGAATCGCTCACCGAGATGCAGCGGCACCTGCGCAAGGAACCGGAGAAATTCGGTTGCCTGGGGGGGTACAAATATTTTTACCTGGATTGGCACCTGAACCTTTATCGATGCCATTTTTGGGAGACGCCGATGTGCAACGTGTACGAGTGGGATGAAACAAAATGGATTCGCGACGGCTGCACTCGTTGCATGATTGACTGCTACCGCGACCCGAGCGTGCTCCAGTTTGTTGCCATCAGTGCCAGCGATGCCTGGAACAATTTGCGCAAAGGACGATGGGGCGCCGCCGCCCGGAACCTTCTCGACCGGCGCAATCTGACGTCGTTGAAGGCGGTTTGGGAAGACCGCAAATGGATCGGGAAGGTTTAGTTCCGTGATTTTTGTGGAATTCTGATTGACCGCAATGGCCAATCTATGTCGAGATAACAGGCCTTGATCGGGAAACGTTGCACACATGGCACGAGTCTCACGCAAAACCGGACCCGCTCCGCGGTCGATCACCACCACCAAGTACGACGCCAATAACATCGTACTGGAGAAAACCTACGGCGTGTTCGCCGATCTTCGCCGCGAACTGGCCGATTCCAAGGTGGCGGTGGCTGAGCGCAGGGAACGACTGCAGAGCTTCGCCGATTGCGCCGATCCGCAGCGGGCCTGGTTGTTGTTGGAGGATTACTTCGAGCGGCTCTCCCTGTCGCGCAAGGATTTTGCCGGCGAGGAGTGGTGGCCGCGCCTCATGGCGTCCCAGGGCCAGGCGCGGCTGGAGGAAACGGCCCGGCTCTTCCTCCGGGCGAATCGTCCGCTGCCCACCGAGTTGCTGCCGCACGCGAATCTGGAGCGCTTTGCGGAGATCGAACAGACCGAGCAGGAACAAAAATTCGTCCAGCAATTGGAAAGCTGGCTTTTGCCCCCGGCACCGGCCCATCTGGACGCGCCGCGCGCCGGACTGCGGGTCCAATGCGATGCCCGCCCGCTGGACGACCGGCCCAGCCTGCGAGTACTCAGCGTCCAGTTCGTCCTGTCACGTCCGCGCACCGGCGAGAAAGCCCGGTCGCTCGGCGAAGTCATCGAACTGACCACTCGAGCCGCGCACGAACAGGAGCTCTTTCCACCGGAAGACTGGCAGTTCATCCGGTGGCTGGCGGAAACCTACGGCGGACGCAAAGTGAATGGTGACCCGCTGTTTTTGGCCGGCAGCGAGCTGCTGCAGTGGCTGGCGCGCTGGGGCCACCACGGGCGCCTGGAAGCAAACGCGGACGGCGCTCCAATGGAGTTTCGCGGCGAGCTGGCGGAATTGACGCCCCACCTCGAAACCGCCAACGCGGAACTCGTGTTCACGCATCGTCTCAAGCTGCCCGACGGACAATCCTGCCCGCTCGACCAGGCGCAATTGTTCGCCGGATCGCCTTCGCTGGTGCTGTTGGGGCATACCTTTTACCTCCTGCGGGATCCGCCACCTCACGACCTGCTGAATGAGTGGGCGCAAAGACCGTCGTTGCCGGTCAGGAAATTGAGCCACCGTCTCCTGACGCACCTCCGCAAGAACGGATCGAACAACGGCGTCAATTGGGACCAGCTTTGCGTGGCGCACACCGCGCTTCCGCAGTTCATTTTCGAATTGAACGATGACACGGTGCGGCTTCGGCTGCTCGCCAAAAGCGAGCGCGACCAGACCGCCTGGCAATGGAACGGCCACGAATGGCAACTGACCGGCAACTCGCAACGCCCGACCGAAAAGCCGGAAATCCTCGATGACCCGCGGCTCGAACCGGCGACGCGCTGGCTTCGCCGGCTCGACTGGTTCACACCCGAACCGGGACTTTGGGTCAGTGACGCCAATGAAAATTTCCTGAACACGCTCGCGGCCACCTGGTCCGACCGGCCGGCCGCCGAATACCTGGGCAATCCCGCCTTTCAACGATTGTTCCTCTCACCCCGGCAATTGCGTCCACGATTGATCGTCCAGGGCAGCGGCATTGACTGGCTTTCCGTCTCCGCCGAATGGGAGCAGGAAGGAATGAAACTGACGCCGGCGGACTTGCAGCGCCTGAGGACGGCGACCGGACGATTCGTGAAACTGCCGGATGGCGGCTGGATTCAATTGGACGCGGCGGCGGTCCGGGCCGCGCAGGAAACGATGGCCGACCTCGGCCTGGACGGGCTGGGCACCACGCCGCAAAAGGTGGCGATGCTCCACGCCGCGCAGCTTGACGACGCCGCCCTGGAGCGTTTCGGCGATCAGCAGGCCAAAACCCTGCGCCAACGCATCACGCAATTTGAAGGGGTTGAACCCACGCCGTTGCCCGACCTGGTCAGGGCCGAACTCCGCCCCTATCAAAAGGCGGGTTTTGATTTTCTCTGCCACCTCAACCGCATGAAGCTGGGCGGCGTCCTGGCGGACGACATGGGCCTGGGCAAGACCTTGCAGACGCTGGCCTGGCTGGCATGGCTGGGCGAGCAGAACGGGAAAAAGCCGAAGCCGGCGCTGGTGATTTGTCCGGCCTCCGTGTTGCACAACTGGCGGCGCGAAGCCGACCGGTTTACGCCGCATCTCAAGGTGCTCGTGTTGGAGAGCGGCGCGGCGCGGCACAATTTGAGGAAACAGATTCCCCAGCACCACCTCATCGTCACCAACTACGCCCTGCTCCGCCGCGATCTGGAAGCGCTGCAAAAATTCGAGTTCCGCGCCATCATCCTCGACGAAGCCCAGTTCATCAAGAATCCGTCGGCGCAAGTGACGCAGTCGGTCAAACAACTGCGCGCCGACCAGCGCCTCGCGCTGACCGGCACACCCCTGGAAAACCGCCTGCTCGACCTCTGGAGCATCGTGGATTTTATTCAGCCCGGCTACCTGGGCTCGCAATCCCATTTCAATGAAACCTACGATCCCCGCGGCGGCGAAGATGCCGCCTGGGCGCAGAAAATCGCCCGGCGGCGGCTGGCGGCGAAACTGCGGCCGCTCATGCTCCGCCGGCTCAAACGGCAGGTCGCGCAGGACTTGCCGGACCGTATCGAGGAACGGCGCGATTGCGAGCTGGGCGAGTTGCAACGCAAACTTTACCTGGCCGAATTGCGTCGCAGCCGCGAGAAGGTCATGCAGACGGTGGCCGAAAAAGGGGTGGCGAAAAGCAAAATCCACGTGCTGGCCGCGCTCACCCGTCTGCGCCAGATTTGCTGCCACCCTCAGCTCGTCAACAACGATGCCGCTTCGGGCAAGACCGAAACCTTGTTTGAACTGCTCGAACCGCTGCTGGACGAAGGACAAAAGGTCCTGGTATTCAGTCAATTCGTTCAGATGTTGCAACTGCTCGACCGGGAATGTCAGTCGCGCCAGATCCCGACGCACATTCTGACCGGCGAGACCAAAGACCGACAGGACGTGGTCAATGCCTTCCAAAACGACCAGAACGCCGCGGTGTTTCTGCTCAGCCTGCGCGCTGCGGGCACGGGTTTGAATCTCACCACCGCCAGCTATGTCGTGCTCTACGATCCCTGGTGGAACCCCGCGGTCGAAGCCCAAGCCATTGACCGCTCGCATCGCATCGGACAGACCCGCACGGTCAATGCCTATCGCCTCATCGCTCCGGGCACCGTCGAGGAGAAAATCTGGGAACTGCAACAGCGCAAGGCGCAGACCATCAGCGACGTGCTGGGCGAGGAAGGTTTCGCCCGCAGCCTGTCGAAGGACGATTTGGAATACTTGTTCGCGGAGGATTGACCGCGGGCTGGCACCTGTCGTTGCGCAGGTCCAAAAAAAACTGGCGCACTTCCCTTCGGTCTTGGTGAACGCGAAGCGTCCTGAAGTGCGGCAGTCCTCTGCCGCTGTTCGTCCCGGTTGGCCCTTAAACGCGTCGAAGGCAAATGTGAGCAACCATTCCGAATGCTGCGACCGAACCGAGAAGACACAAGAGCACAGCCGATCCGGTTTCCATGCTGAGTGCTTTGAGGATGCCGACGACGCCGGCGGCAAGACATCCCAGGACGGCAAAGCCCAGGACGGTTGATGGCTTCGAGCTCGTTTGATCGGTAATTTGAGTGCGTGTTTGCGTTGTCATAGAATAATCATGTTGACTGGCTGTCCGACGTGGATTCGAACCACGACTAAAGGCTCCAAAGACCTCTGTGCTACCATTACACCATCGGACAAGAAAGCCCATCAAACCCGACGAAAAGCCGGCAAGCCCGAGCTCTTCAGCCCTGGGCATCCTTCTATCAGAAACGGCCACTGGATGCAAGCCGATGCAAGAATTTGCAACCAATGAACAAATTGATGCAAATCGTGTGGAATCCCGCCGCAGCCAAGGGTCTCAAGCTGCCGGAGTGAGGAGATTGCGTGCTGAGGGAAATTTATCGTTTCGTTAACACCGTTGCAACGAATTGACCTTATCGTTCTTACCGGACCATCTCAGAGCAGCCGATCGCCCGCCTCATCACGGCAATTCTTGAAAGCCTTCGAGAACGAGAGGTTCCTGTGCGTGATCAAGTTGCGGGTGTTTGTTCTCTTTCAAATCTTCACGGTGACCACAGGTGCACCTGAACCGGACTAACCGGGCCAATTTGCCCGGCAACACTTTCACCCGCTTCATGGTTCCTCCGCACACCGGACACTTCAATGCATCACCATTCATGGGTGTCAGAAACCGCACGTATCATGCCGCACCTCCTCGAAACGGGTGTGCGTTTGAACGCACGGCTGTTCAATTCTGAATGGAACCCACGCCGACCTGCGGTGCGTAACCAAAGATTCCAACCGATAACAGTTCAGAGGGCCACCACCGCCGTCCAGGAATCTCCTCCGAACTTCGCTTTGAATGTTTCACGCAACTGCTCCGCGGCATTCCGGCCTTTAACCAGCGCAAATGTCGTCGAGCCGCTGCCGGACATCAATGCGGCGGCCGCCCCGTTCGTCTTCAGAAAGTCCTGGAACAACACCAGAAGCGGATATTTGTTCAGCGCGGGAAGCTCGAGTGAATTGTAAAACTCTTCGGCGGCGGCCTCCAAACCGCCGGTTTGCAGAAGCGACACCAGCTTCTGCGCCCGGCCGGGCCGCCCGTTCAAAGCCTCCGGATGCCGGGCCAGAGCCTGATAAGCCCATGCCGTGGAAATGCCGAACCCGGGATGGATCAACAGGACGAAAACGCCCTCCAACGCCGGAAAGCGATCAAGGGGCTCGATTTTCTCGCCGCGGCCGGTCGCCAGGGCCGGTTTGTCCTGAAGAAAAAACGGAACGTCCGACCCGAGCGCGACCGCAATCTCATTAAGCTGAACGAAGGTCAACACCTGACCGAACAGTTCATTCAAACCGAGCAGCGTGTTGGCCGCGTTGCCGCTGCCGCCACCCAGGCCGGCCGCCAGCGGAATTCTCTTCTCCAGATGGATGCCTGCTCCGTCGCTGATCTTCGCGGTCTGCAGGAAGGCTTTCGCGGCGCGGTGGACCAGGTTCCGCGAGTCGGTCGGCAGCGCCGGTTCGCTGCAGGTCATTTGAACGTCTCGACCGCCTCGTTTGAAGTGAAGTTCGTCGCACACGGGCACCGGTTGCATCACCGTCTCCACCTCGTGTAAACCGTCGGCCCGCCTGCCCAGGACGTTGAGCAGCAGATTGATTTTGCAAGGTGACTGGCGGGTCAGCGTCATCGACAAAAAAAGCGCCAACATCGAAATGTTGGCGCCGGTGAGGTCGGAAGGATTAGTTGTCGAAAATGCGGAATCGGCTGCCTGGAAAGATCGGCGCCACGTCGCCGCCGCTGAATCCCAGCGCCGTGTCCGGACCGAACGTCGGGTCTGCCAGCAAATGGGGTTTGTAGCTGTCAGGATAAACCGGATCGACGCTCAGGTAGCTGGTACCGATGGGTTCGTAAGACGGGAACGGCGCGGTCACCATTTCATAAATACCAATGCCGGTCCTTGCCAGGCTCCTGTTAAAACCGCGAATGAACCCGGTGGTGTAAGCCATGTCGGGACCGTCCAGCAGGCCGGTCTGTTCCATCGAACGCCGAATTTCGCCGCCGCGCGCAAATTCCGTGGCGTTTCGGAGTCCGCGTCCAAACTTTCGTTCGAAGGCAAAACCCTGATCCGTGCTGGCACACCCGCTCGCAAAAATGGCCAGAACCGCCGTGGTCGCCAAAAGGGTGAGTGAGTTACGCATAGTTCGTTGATTTGTTGTGGTTAGGTTAGCTCAGAACACTGGCTTGTAAAGCGCCTTTTGTGCCAATGCGCCTCCCCAATCGCAGCCGTCTCGCGGCCGATCCAAACCGCCGGGGTGTCCGCGCCCCTTCACACGCGTCCGGGCCAGAAATGCCAGAGCAGCCACGCCGCCAGAACCACCAACACGGCAACCAGCAACACCAGCAGGACCCTCCGCCGCGCGCGGGCCCGATCCTCCTGTTCCCACCACCAGGCGATCCAGACGCTGATCTCATAAAGCAATTGCAGCGGGACGGCCATCATCACCTGGGTGAACACTTCCGGCGTCGTCAGCAAAGCGCCCAGCACCAGGTTGATGACGATCATGTACCGGCGCATGGCTTTGAGCTTTTGATAATCGAGGATGCCGATTTTCACCAGCGCCAGCAGCACGACTGGCAGTTCGAAGCCCAGCCCCATCCCGAGCATGAATTTCGTGACGAAGCCGAAGTAGGTCTCGGCCCGCCACTCCGGCACTCTGACCCCCATCCAGAGCGCGAACAGTTCCGAGAACTTCAACGCCCGCGGCATGATGATGAAGTAACAAAAACTGACCCCGGCGGCGAACAGCCCCACGCCGACACCGAAGGCGCGCAGGAGATACTTCTTCTCTTTGATCTTCAGAGCGGGCAACACGAACTCGCCGACGAAATAGAAAATGAACGGTGCCGTCAGGAGTATGCCGCCAAAAAACGCGAGGTGCAGCGCCGACATAAACGGCGCCGCCGGGTCCAGATAGATGAGGTCGGTCGCGCTGGCAACGCGCTCGGTTGAGCTGGGGTTCCTCTCCAACCGCGCCACGAATTGGATGTTGGTTCCGTCATCGATCGGTTGAAGATCGAGGTGAACGATAACCACCGGGTTGGACCCCAGGTCCAGTGAACCGATGCGGTTGGTGGGCGGCTGAAAGGTGAACACCTGTTCCTCGCCCAGTTTGAACAACACTTTTTGCCTGTGCCCGATCTGGATCAGGGCGGCGCGTTCCAGGGGCCGTTTGAGAATCCAGACGACCTTATCGGTCGCATACAGGCAGACAATCAAGCCGACCAGCAGCGCCGCGCCGCTCTTGATCAGCATCCAGCGAAGGTCTTCGAGATGTTCGAGAAAAGTCTTTACGGGTCCGCCGCCGTCCTCGGTCTCCTCTGGACGCGACTCTTCGGTGGGATCGGCCATGACACCTGCAGCCTGAACTCAATCAGGCTTTGGGCACGGCGGAAGGTTGAGATGTGCTTTCAGCGCCGGAACCGGACGATGGCGCCTTGGGAGCGGGTGGCGGTGGAGGCGGTTCGTCCACCGCGCGTTCAATTTCGTCGGTCACTTCGCGCGAGGCCTTTTTGAACTCGGTGATTCCCTTGCCGAGTCCTTTGGCAAATTCCGGAATTCGCTTGGCGCCGAACAGAACGAGGATGACGACCAGCACCAGGATAAGCTCGCCGCCGCTCAACCCCATTACAGCTAACATTGCATTCATAAAGTTCACCTATCGTTCACGAAAATAAGCCAGCAAACACCGCGAGTAAAGCCCGAAAAACCGCACCCAAACTTCAACAGGGCGGGCGTCTCGCCTGCCCCCCTGCCCTCTTTTGGACTGCGGCAGTCCTCTGCCGCTTTTCGTTCGCAGGCCGCGGCGAGCCGATTTGCCTCCGGGGTGAGAGTGCCTTCTGCCGAGCGGGCAAGCAAAAGCGCCAGAAGACGGGCGCAGTCCAAAACCTGGCGGACTTCAGGCCCCGGGGCTCGACGCGCACCCCGGGAGCAACGTACATCCCGGCACACCGCGCGATCATTTTGGCGTCAGCAACACGAACATGCCACGCCGGTTCTTCGACCAGGCGGCCTCGTTGTGGCCCGTCTCCGCCGGGCGCGATTCACCGTAGCTGATGGTAAAAACGCGGTCGGCCTGGATGCCCGCCGTCACCAGATATTCGCGCACCGCCAGCGCCCGGCGCTCGCCGAGGGATAGATTGTATTGTTCCGTCCCGCGCTCGTCGCAATGACCTTCGATCTGCATCGCATGGGTCGGATTGCCTTGCAGGTACTTGACCACTTCGTCGATCTTGCCCGTCTCGCTCGGCTTGATCGTCGCGCGATCGAAATCGAAATATACCGTGTTGGCGGCGAAGCGGTCGTGGTCAACGTTGTAGTCGTCAACACTCAGCCGATTTCCAAGCGGAACCGGTTCTCCGGTTTTGGCGGTAGCGGTCTGATCTGACGGAAGCGGTCTTCCGGGTTCAATTCCAGAAGTGTCACCAGTCCCGGTTGGATTTACCTTAGCTCCCGGAATCGGAGTCACCGTTGGCTTTTTCTTGGCGCAACCCGCCCCGCCCAGTGACAAAGCCAGCACGACCGCCAAAAGGTTGAAAAATTTTGTCTGTTTCATGGTGATGTTTAACAGGAACGTTTCATTTGGCCCAACTGGGCTGGGAACAGCTTCCTGAAGTTTGTTGAATATCCTTAGTTTGTTTGGTGGGCACGTCAAGCAAAGAGACTACTCCCCTGCCTTTCACACGGTTCCGCGTGAAAATCACGGTGCGCGAATTGGGCGCCCACGACGGGTCCTCGCCCGCGACCAACGCGGTCGCTGACCCGCCCGTCGCGGGCACGGTGCAAATCTGAAAGCCACCCATGTTCGCGGTAAATACAATGGTCTTCCCGTCCGGCGACCAATCCGGTTCGGTGCAGTTGATCGCGCCGTCCGCTCGCAACCGGCGCTTGGAACTTCCGTCCGCGGAAATGACAAACAGCGCCGAGCGTCCCTCTTCCCGCGACGAATAGCAAATCGTCCGGCCATCCGGCGACCAGCA
>DASPXS010000006.1:0-6095 GCA_035637175.1 Haliangiales bacterium
CAGGCGCTTCGCCCGGCGGAAAATTCCGTGGTCCGGGCGCCGGGTCCGTTCCGCGGTCTCTGCACGAATTATCAGGTCACCGGCGAATTCTCCACGAAAACGGCGGTGCGGATCGAGCAACTGCCTGCCCAGCAGGGCCAACTCCGACGCTACCGCGCGGTCGTCGAGAGTTACAATATCTTGCCCGCCGATTGATCTTATGCGTTTGAGCAGCCGTCTTTGCTTGTGCTTTCTCTGCCTGGCCGGGGTGGTCTGGCTTTGGTTGAAGAGCCACGACGATGCGGTGAAACGGAAGGCCGACCGCGCTGCGGCAGGGTCGCCAAAGGCCGGCAATCTTCAAAGCGCCAACTCTCGGAAGCCGTCAACCGGGGTCGGTCCAGGTACTGGCGTACCGGCGACCATTGCTCCTGGCGCCGGGCAATCCACTGGAGCCGTCGCCTCGGCGGCGCAGCAAACCGGCGCCGGTTCGTCCGCTCGTTTTCCTTATCGCCTGAGGAATACGGACCGGCCGCTCAGCGAGCTTGGCCGCAGCGACACAGCGATTCTGTTGGACAACGCTTTCATTGATACGGCGAGCCGCGCGCCGTTGGCGGTGCCGGAACCGTTGCGGGCCAAAGGAGACCCGGGCAGTTACATCGTTCAGTGGAGCGGACCGTTGGACGGTGCGTTTTACGCCCGGCTGCGTGACGCCGGCGCCGAATTTGTGTCCTACATTCCAAATAACGCGGCTTTGGTGCGGGTGCCGGAGCAGGGCGCGCGTCAACTGGCCGGCGTGAGCGGGATACAAGCGGTCTTGTCGTATGAACCGTATTACAAACTGGCGCAGCCGTTGTTGCCTCTGGCGGTCGGGAACGAGTCATTGCCGCTGGATCGGCCCCTGAATGTGACGCTCTTTCCAGGCGGGACGGAGGAGGCACTGGCGGGGCTGCAGGATCTCGGCGCGGAGGTGATCGGGGAGGAGCGCACGCCCTTTGGCCCGATGCTGACCGTCAAGCCGCGCCCGGACAGTCTGACGGACCTGGCCCAATTACCGGCGGTGCAACGCATCGCATACGCGAACGGCCGGACGCTCTTGAACGACCTGTCGCGGGTGCGCGCGCAGGTGTCGGAGGACACAGTCACGACGACGAACTATCTCGAGCTGACGGGCGCGAACGTGACGGTCAACATCAACGACACGGGTGTTGATGCGTCGCATCCGGACCTCGCCACTCGGGTCTTCACCACGGACACGAATTCGTTCACGTTGCAGGACCTGGATGGTCACGGCACGCATGTCGGGGGCACGATCATCAGCAGCGGCGGCCAGTCCGCCACGGTGACGAACGCGGACGGCACCGCGCCCGCGGGTTCGCTGACCAACGCCGGTTTCCGCGGCATGGCGCCCGGGGCGAGTTTGTTCGTGTTGCCGATTGATCTGCGGGTCGGCCCGCTGATTTCCGACAGGTATCTCCAGGAAACTGCGGCCAACAACCTCTTCAGTCTGGGCCGCACCAACCCGGTCGTTTCCAACAACAGTTGGGCCTACAGCGGCGCTTTCGAATACAACTTTGCTTCCGCCAGTTACGACGCGGCGGTGCGCGACGCGCTGCCGGATGTGACGGGTTCGCAGTCTATCCTGTTTGTTTTCGCGGCGGGCAACAGCGGCTTTGGCAGCACGAACGGGACGATTGGAGAACCGGGCAGCATCCCTGCGCCGGCGACCGCCAAGAACGTCATTACGGTCGGCGCGATTGAAAGCCTGCGCAATATCACCAACGAATTCTATACCACAAACGTTGTCAGTGGTACCAACGTCGTCGTCACGAACACCCCCTTTCTCGGCTTTACGGACAGCGACAACGAAGTGGCCTCCTTTTCCAGCCGTGGCAACGTCGGCATCGGCACTGAGGGCGATTTCGGCCGGTTCAAACCGGACGTGGTGGCGCCGGGCACGTTTATCGTTTCCGCCCGGTCGCAGAATTTGAACACGAACAATTTGAACCCTCTGGTGCCCGAACTGGGCCAATATTATCGCTACGAATCGGGCACGAGCATGTCGGCCGGGACCGTTTCCGGCGTGCTGGCGTTGATGCAGCAGTTTTTCGAGCAGAAACTCAATCGCGGTTACAGCCCGGCGTTATTGAAAGCGCTGCTGATCAACGGCGCGCGAACGGTGAACTCGCTTTATGATTTCAGCGTCACCAACAACGTCACCTTTCAGGGTTGGGGACTGGTCCGTCTGGCCAACAGCCTCCCTGCCGCGCTGTTGACGAACGCCGACGAAAAGAGCTGGCCGGTTCGGTTCATTGACCAGAGCCCGGCCAACGCCCTGGCCACCGGCCAGCAGCACACGTGGAACCTCGGCTTGTCCACCAACGCACAGTTTCTCCCGTTGCGGGTGACGCTGGTGTGGACCGATCCGCCCGGCAATCCCGGCGCGGGGATCAAGCTGGTGAACGACCTGGACCTGATCGTCACCAATCTCGACACCGGCCAGGTGTTCGTCGGCAATAATATTCCCACCCGGTTTGATTTCAGTCAGCCGCTCCCCGCCAACACGCCGGCTCCTTTCGATTTCGTCAACAACGTCGAGAATGTTTTCCTCCAGGCGCCGCTCGGCGCGAATTACTCGATCACGGTGGCGGGCCGGCGGGTGGGCGTCAACGCCGTCACCGCCAACACCACGGACATCGTCCAGGATTACGCGCTGGTCATTTCGTCCGGCGACGGCGAGCTGACGGACGCCTTTACGCTCACGCGGACGAACAACAGTTTGAGCGCGCGGCCGGCGCCCATCGGGCTCACGAACGGGGTGCCCCTGTTGAAACAGCGGGTGGGCGCGAACTTCCAACTTGCCCCTTCGCCTGACGGCGAGGTCAATCAATGGCGTTTCTATGTCTTCACCAATGCCTTTTTCACAAACAACTTCACCGGCCTGACCAACGGCAGCAACGTCGCCTTCATCACCTTTCTGCCTCCGGACCTGGCGCGGCCGCGCAACGTGGACGCGGACATTGACCTTTATGTGTCGAACGACGCGACCCTGACGAACCTGAACCCGGCGGCGATTGCGGGGGCCTGGACCTCCCGCGGCCGGGGCGGGACTGAAGTTGTGGTCTTCACCAACGCGGCGGTAAGCCTGACCAACATCTATTACATCGGCGTGAAATCCGAAGACCAACAGGGATCGGAATTCGGGATCATCGGCATTTCCACCGATCTGCCGTTTGATCAAGCGGACAACCAGGGCAACCACATTTTGCGCGGAATGCCGCCGACGGTGATCATCCCCGACGGCACGCCGGACGCGCCCGGCGGGGCGTTGATGTTCGCCATCGGCATCGCGTCTCTACCGATTGCCCGGGTGGTTGTGACCAACGACCTCACGCACGAGATGGTTGGCGATTTGCTCGGCAACCTCAGTCACCTGAACCGGTTCGCGGTTTTGAACAACCACAATCCCTTTGGCGGAACAGTCAGTCCGTTTCACCTGGTGTACGACGACAGCAGCAGCGGACAATTCTTTTTCAGCCGGCACACCGACGGGCCGGGCAGCCTGAACAGTTTTGTGGGCGAACCGAATGCCGGCGTCTGGATGCTCACCATGACGGATGACGCCCTGGGCCGGACCGGCCGCGTTGACAACCTGACCCTTCGGATCGAACCGGCGCGGTATCTGACCAACGACGTGAACGGCTCGGTGTTGGCCAATCAATGGGTTTATTACTTCGTCGATGTGCCGCCGGAAGCCGTCAAACTGACCGTCACACTGTCGCAGATCAGCGGACCGTTGAACCTGTATCTCAAGCGCGGCGCGCCGCCGACGACGACGGATTTCGACAAAGCGGCCTTGATCAATCCGACCGGAGGTTCGCTCTCGCTCGGCCTGGGTGACGTGCCGCCGCTCAACGCCGGACGTTATTTCATCGGCGTGTTCAATCCCAACGCCGTCACCGTCACCTTCACGATTCGCGCCGATCTGCAGCTCGACCTGACCCCGAAGGCCACGGGAGATTTTCTGTCCACGGACACGCCGGCGTTTTTGCGGGACGACGCGATCAGCCGTTCCAGCATTTTTGTGCCCATCGCGCGTCAGGTGGTGGACTTGCGGGTGGGCGTGCGGATTGACGACGCCCGCGCGTCCGACTTGGTGCTGCATCTGGTCAGTCCCCAGGGAACGCGCGTGCTGCTGACGGAAAACCGGGGAGGCACCAACACGGCCGGATATGGAATCAGCGAGCTCCTTTCCACGAACACCGTGCCTATTTTCACGAACAGTTTTGAAAACGCGAAGCCAACAAATTATTTCGCGGGGGACGTGGTGGACGGTTGGAAGGTGGTTCAGAACGTGGTCAGCATCCGCTCGGATCGCACGCTGGCGTTCGACGGAACCAACGCGCTGATCCTGCGGGGCGGACATATTGCGCGCGTCCTGCCCACCACCGCCGGGAGGTCCTACCAGTTGAACTTCGTTTATTGGCTCAACCCGGGACAACCAAACGGCATCGTGTCCTGGTGGCCGGCGGTGGGCGGCTCAGCCACGGATATTTCCGGCGGTCACACCGCGGCGATGAACGCCGTCGGGATCGTGCCCGGAGAGGTGGATCAGGCGTTCAGTTTTGACGGCGTGAGCAGCGTTTTCACCGCGGCGGACGCGCCGGCATTTGATTTGACCGGGGATTACACGTTCGAGTTCTGGGTCAATCCGGACCCGCTGCAAAACCCATTTGCGAATATCATGAGAAAGGAGGAGCCGCTGGGCACAAACGGTTTCGGTATCGAAATGGACGGAGCGACCAATTCAAATTTTTATTACGCCGGTTGGAAGAACAGCAGCAGCAGTCCCGGCAACGAATGCTGGACGACCGCAGGGTTCCAGTTGACGCCCGGCGTCTGGCAGCACCTCGCGGTGGTAAAGAGCAACGCCACCCGGCTGGTTTATATCAATGGAAACCCGGTCGGTTCGGCCACCTGTGTCGGCACCACCAACGCCGTCAACGTAAACAATGCCCCGCTGCAGTTTGGCGCCTGGTCCGCCCGGCCCGGCTCGGAATGGAAGGGAATACTGGACGAAATCTCCGTTTACAACCGGGCGCTGACGCCGGCGGAGATCAACGACATTGTTTTATCCGGCAGCGTCGGCAAGTGCGGAGACGTCATTCCGCCGGTGCAGTTCTGCTCGGCGGAAGCCGCGGTCTCGCTCGACGGGTCTTTTGTCGGCTTTGTGGGAGGCGACTTGTTCTGGCGGTCGAAATCCATTCAGTTCACCGCCATCACCAACGGGACGCTGCTGGACGTTGCGGCAATTGACGGCGGGATGTTGCTCGACAGGTTTGTGCTGATCGAAAGTCAGGTGACCAGCCGTCCCTTTTACACGGTGTTCACCGACGATACCAATCGGGCGACCGTGCCGATCAAGTTCGCTCTGCCGCCCTTCACCAACAGCGCGGTCACTGCTTTTTTGACGAATCGTGTGGTGCTCGACGATGGGTTTGAAAACGCCGTCGAAGCGGGAAACGTTCCAGCAGGTTCCTACGTGTCGGGTTGGCATGTGGACCGGGACAACGTCGATGTCCTGGGTCCTAACCTGTTTAATTTTCACGGGCCGGCGAACACAGGCACGAACTTCCTGGACATCCACGGGGATATGGACGGGATGATCTCGACGAATTTTCCGACCACAGCAGGCAGACAATACCGGGTTAGTTTCGCTTACGCGGCCAGCCAATTTGCGTCTATTCCCACTTCGTTCAGGGTCGGCATCGATGGGACGACGCTGGTTGATGTGATTGCGCCTCCAACGGGCTTTTTACCGGGCGGCGCGCTATGGAAGACGAATTCCGCGGTATTTACTGCCGGCGGTCCGATTACGCATCTCTCCGTTGAAAGTCTCGTCGCGGACTCGTTTTTTGGCGTTTTACTGGATACGTTCAAGGTGGAGGAATTAATTGATGGGCGCGAGGCGTACTTTCTGCCGGAGGAAACGTTGCAACCGTTTGTCGGCGAGTCGGCGTTCGGGAACTGGACCTTGGAGGTCCTGGACAACCGCGTCGGCCTGTCGCCGAGCCCGCGGTCGCCTTTTGTCTTGAGCTGGAAACTGGACTTCACCTTTG
>DASPXS010000007.1:0-7248 GCA_035637175.1 Haliangiales bacterium
ACATCACCGTTTTGGTGCGGGTCGGACGCACGAACGCGGCCAGCCTGACCATTGACGGCGGGGTCATGGAAGCCGGCACCGTGCTGGTGGCGGAATCCCCCTTCCCCCAGTTCAGTTCGCAGGGCACGATCCGGATCACCGACGGGTTGCTCAGCCTTTCCGCGGAATTGAGCATCGGCGAAGGCAGCCGCGGGACCGGTGTGGTGGAGGTGCTCGGCGGCCGGTTGCAGATTGCCGACAACCAAACCAACATCACGCGCGTGGGGAACTTGGGTGTCGGTCAGATGGTGGTATCCAACGCCACTGTTTCGCTCGGCAACATGTCGGTTGCCCGGCACGATGGCGCGCTCGGCACGCTGATCGTACAGACCAACGGGTTCATGCAGTTTACCGACGACCTTTCCATCGGACGATTCAGCGGCGCCACCGGCGCGGTTGTTGTGGCGGACGGACAACTGGACGTCGTTGACCATCCGATTTGGGTTGGACGCGAGGGAGCCGGACAACTGGTTGTTTCCAATGGCCTGGTGCAGGCGTTGGCCCTCAACGTCGCCGCGGTGGCGACCAACACCGTTTCCGGAACCGTATCACTGATGGGCGGCAGCACGGTCCTCTCATCCAACGTGGTGGTCGGCAATGTGTCCAATACGCTCGCGCAGTTGTCGGTCGCGGGTGGCGACGTCACCATTACGAATTCCTCCGCGTCCGCCGTTTTTGATCTCGTGAGCGGAACGGTGACGCTCAGCGGCGGGACGATGACCGTGGACGATCTCCGGGTGGTCCGCTCGGCAGGCCGGTTGATTCTCAACAGTGGCACGCTGCGAACGAAAGGCAGCGTCGTGTCCAACGGCCTGCCGTTCGTGGTCGGCGACGGCGGCAGCCCGGCCACGCTGGAATTGCTGGGGGGCACACACACTTTCGCCGATGGGCTCGTCATTTCCAGCAATGCCACGCTGACGGGCTGCGGGACCATCCTGGGCAACCTCACCAACTACGGCACGATCGCAACGAATTGCGGCGCCGTAGCGCCCTCCATCACAACCGATCCTCAGACCGTCACCGTGACCGTCGGCGGCACGGCCACGTTCACTGTCGTGGCCACGGGAGAGCCGCCGCCGAATTATCAATGGATTCACGACAACGTGGCCCTGACCAACACCACCGGTTCGATGCTGACTCTGACCAATGTGCAGGCCGCCGATGCCGGAGCTTACTGGGTGATTGCCAGCAACAGCGTGGACTCCGTCACCAGCAGCCACGCGCTCCTGCGCGTGCTGGTGCCGCCCGTTATTATCGACATCGGCCAATCGGCCGGCTCCCTGAGCTTCGGTTTCATCGGCGAGGACGCCCTGAACTATTTCATCGAATACAAAAACAAATTCGACGATCCCAACTGGACCCTGCTCCGCACCGAGACGGGCAATGGCGCGGTCATACCGTTTGCCGACACCCTCGGTCCGGAGCCAACCCGCTTTTATCGCATCCGCGTGGAGTGACGTGCGCGTTGCGTTCTATGCGCCCTTTCGCGGCTGATGACTAAATGGACTTCCGCCATTCCTCGATCGCCGCGCGCATCTGGTCGGCGGCGTTCAGGCGCGGCTTCACAAACTTCGGCGTAAACCAGGGAAATGTTCCCAGCAAATCCGTCGTGACCAGAATTTGCCCGTCGCAATCCGGACCCGAACCAATGCCGATTGTCGGGACTGGAATTGTTTGGGTGATTTCTTTCGCCACCGGCGGCGCGACCAGCTCCAGGACGATCGCGAACGCGCCGGCTTCCGCCAGCGCCCGCGCGTCGGCGAGCAACGCTTCGCGCTCGGATTCCTCTTTGCCTTTGACATGATATCCCCCCTCTTCGCGCACGCTTTGGGGCAACATACCCAGGTGGCCGAGGAACGGAATCCCCGCCGCAATGACGGCACGGACCTGCGACAGGATTTTGCGGCCACCCTCCGCTTTGACCGCCTCGGCGCCCGCCCCCACAAGGCGCCGCGCATTGGCAACGGCGCTCTCGACGGTTTCATAACTCCGGTACGGCAGGTCGGCCGCCAGCAGCGACTTCGGCTTCGCCCGCGCCGCGGCGCGGACGTGATGCTCCATTTCCGCCATCGTGACCTGCGTGGTGTCCGGATAACCCAACACCACCATGCCGAGCGAGTCGCCGACCAGGATGAGCGGGATGCCGATTTCATCCAGCAGCCTGGTCATCGGATAATCGTAGGCGGTCAGCGCCGGGATTTTTTGCCCCTTCATCCGGCGGATCATTTCGGCGGTCACTTTTTTCATCGCGCTCATGACTGAAACTTCACGTCAAAATCCGAAGCCGACAAGGGGAAATCGCGGTCAGGAATTTCCAAAGACCGATGTCAAAGGCCCAAAGAATGTCCAAGCCCCAATTCCCAACGCACTGCTTGATGGCCGATTTGACACCAGAGTGGATTTCAACAAGGGATTTCCTGCGATTCGGACTCCGGGATGGTTGCTCTCCTGTATTGGGACACCCTGTTTCCAAAATTGAGACGGCACGCCGGCTGCATTTAGCGCGCTCTATGCAGAATGTGAGAACCACCCATTCTTCAAAACCGGAAGGCTGCTTCGATCATATCCACCTTCACGCGGGCGGATATGACCGCAAGAAGGAAGATCGCACCATCATCCTCGGCCGGCCACTGTTCGAATGCGACCCAGTAATCTCTCACGTTCATTACCTCACGGTCGATTATGCCAGCAACTGAATCCACCTCCAACAGCTCGGGAAAACAGGCCCGTTTCATCTTATTTGATCGAAGCGGGCCGCTGTCGGTATTTGATAGTTGGGAAGACGCCTACCGATATATGGCGAGCAACCAAGCACCGGGAACAAGTATCATCTGCAGTCCCGAGACCGAATTAACCGAAGAGGAATCCGAGTCTGGCACCTGAGCTCACCTGACGAGGGTGAGAAAAAACGGGGGACATGGCGGTCGCCTGCCCGGCTCACGTCCATTCGGCGGAAGGCACCAGGCAGTTTGCCGGGCCTCAACCCTTTCGGATTGTTTCCTCCCCCCCAAAAACGGTTTACCAGGTTAAAAACTTGACCTCGACCGCATTTCGGTGAATTAAGGGCGCGTTTTGTTGCAAGTCCGGATGCGAGAACGGGAAATTGCTCGTGAAATCCCCTCCCAAACCACTCAGTATCTCGCCGGCCGGGGAGGCATTTTCCCTGCCGGTCTGGACCGTTGGAATACCGCGAATGGCCTGTTAGGTTGAGTTTATTATGCAAAAGTTCCTGTCCAATCTGCTGATTTTTTTCGCACTCAGCCTGTGCGCGCTCTGCGCGTTCCAATGGGTGCGCGAGTCGCGGTTGCGCAGCGAGGTTGCCGACCTGCAGCATACTGTCTATCAGAAGCTGGAGGCCATCCAGAACCTGGAGGCGCAACTCAAGCAGACCAAAGACGACGTCGCTCGGCTGGAGGCCATCCGCGTGGAATTGACCGGGATCATCAAGACCAACAAGGAGGAGATCGCAAGCCTGACCAAGTACGGGGAAAAACTGGAGAAGGAAATCGAAGGTCACAAAGCACAGCTCGCCGCTTACAAGGTGGCCATGGACAAGGCCAACGAGAACATCACGCGGCAGAACGAAGACATCAAACGGCAGAACGAGGAGATGAAACAAATGGCCGCCGACCGGAATGCAACGGTGGAAAAATACAACAAGGTGGTCGGGCAGTACAACGACCTGGTCAAACAGTACGAACAATTGCAGGAACAACTCACCAAGGGGGCCACGAACAAGCCGGGGGAGAAGAAATAACCGGCGCTATTTCTTTTCGGCGGGGGCGGGGGTGATGGCAAACGACACCTTTTGGATGCCCTCGCGCCGGACGATGTCCAGCACGCGAATGACCGACCCATGAGTGGCGTCCTTGTCGCCGCTGATATAAACGGGGACGTTGGTGTTGACCTTATATTTCTCCGCCAAAATGGCCTGCAATTGCACGAGGTTGACCTGCGTCTTTCCGATATAGACATCGCCCAGTTTGTCCACGGCGATGTTGAGGATGTCCGGTTTGAAATCGCGCGAGGCGGCGGTGGCAGTGGGGAGGTCCATCTTGATGGACTGCAGCTTGATCATGGTCAGACTGGCCATCATGAAGGAGGCCAGCAGAAAAAACATGATGTCGATCAGCGGGATGATCTCGATGCGGGCCTTTTTATGGGGCAACGGAGAACCAATTTTCATGCTGGTTCCGTAAGTAAGAGACAGTTTCGGTTACCCGAGTGCCTAGGCACGGCTAACTGGAAGTTTCATTGCCTGCCTGCCCGTAGGCGGGTGTTTCCAGCTCTTTTTGCCGGGCGGCGTTGACCATCACCTCGACGTTGGTGGCGGCGGTTTCCAGTTCGAATTGCAGGCGCGCTGTTTTGCCGGTGAAAAAATTGAAGGGGACGAGCGAGATGATGGCGATGGCCAGACCGCACATGGTTGCGATCAAGGCTTCGCCGATGCCGCCGGTGATTTTCTGCACCGCCAATTCCTCGCCACCGATGGCGCGGAAGGAGCCCATCAGGCCTGTCACCGTTCCCAGCAGTCCCAATAAGGGCGCCAGGGTCACCAGCGTGTCCATGACGGTCAAAAATTTGCCGGCCTTTTGCAGTTCGATGCCGGCGGCGACCTGCAGGGCGCCTTGCATCGAGGAGTGTTGGTAATGGTTCAAGCCATGCCAGATCATGCGAACCACCGGATCATCCGAGTCTTTGGCCAGCCCGGAAGCGGCCTTGAAATCGCCGTTCTCCATGGCGGCGAGAACTTTTTCCAGCGTGTCCGGATCGCGTCTCATGCCCAGGCGCAGCCACCAGAAGGCCCGTTCGCCGACCACACACACCGCCACGATGGCAACGACGAGGATCGGGTACATGATCGGTCCGCCCTTGAGAAAGTAGTCGATGACAATGTTTGCTAGCATACGTCTGAAGGGTTCTGGGTTGGGTCGATGCTCTGGTCAGCCGTCGGCAACGCTCCATAGCCGAACCGCGCCGGACGTAATTTCAAACTTGCGCGCGTTCGGTTCGACATATGGCCGGACGAATTTCTCATCTGATCTGAAAGACAAAGTCCTTCTCGAAATAGCGTTTCTCGCCGGAGTCGCTCGGCAGAAACTTGAACCTGGTCTTCACCCATTGTGTCACGTGTCGGTCGATGGTGACGTAGCCGGAGCTTTTCTTCACCTCGACCGATTCGACGGAGCCGTCCACAGCAACGGTCATCACCACGGTCACCGTGCCTTGTTCGCGTTGTTCGAGGGCGGCGCGCGGATACGACGGTTCGGGGTGAGTGCCGCCTTCGGCGCCGGTCATCTTGACGACCGTGCGGGTTGACGGCGTCGGCGGAGCCGGCGGCGGGGCCTGGGCGAACTTCGCGGGCGCAAAGACGACCGGCCCTTCCACGGGCACGGCGAATTTTACCTGCGTCGGATCCGAGGCCACGACGGTGGCAACTTGCGGCATTTCCACCGGGGTGTCGGGCCGCGGTTCGGGTTCCTGTTCCTCAGGTCGTGGCTCGGTTTTGGGAGGTTCGGGGGGCTGGGCGATCTCGATCGGCACAAATACCTGGATTGGTTCAGGGACTTTCTGTTGGAGCCTGGGCGGATTGAGGCCGGCGAGGCCAATAGCCAGGAACAACAGGCAGATGGAATTGACGTAGGCCAGCTTTCGGTTCGTGTCCCGGCTGGCGGCGGGAAGGCAGAATTGAGCGAGGTCGGAGTGGAGCGCGTAGCCTCGAGGCTCGATTGCTCCGGATGCCCCCAGGGCCGAGGTGGACCGCGCTGAAATTGTGGCGGAATTCATTGGTGGTGAAAAACTCTCAATTCCCGGACGGCGAACCGGCTTGCCTTGATCCGCCGTCCCGCCGCGGCCAGTCCCCTGCTTTGAAACCAGTTATCTGATTGCATTCAATCGTCGTACAACCCATGCCCGAATCTCTCGTTCGGCGCACTGAATTACCTATCAATATGAATTGGCGCAATAATAAAGCAAGTGCCGCGTAAGGCATTGCATTTTGGGCGCCTGCACTTGCCGCCGTCGGAATTTTGAGGCCAATCCGGCCCCGAATCCATTCACTCCCGTCCGACGGCTTCGATGAACGGTTTGAGTTCGGCCATGAGTCTGGCGAAGGCAAGGGGCGCAAGCTGTTGCGCGCCGTCGCTGAGGGCCTCGGCGGGATTGGGATGCACTTCGATGAGCAGCGCGTCGGCCCCCATCGCCACCGCGCCTTTGCACATCGCGATAACCAGATCGGCTCGACCGGATCCCTGGCTGGGATCGATCACAATGGGACAATGCGATTCGTTTTTGATGATCGGCACCGCGGAAAGGTCGAGCGTGTTGCGGGTGTAGGTTTCAAAGGTGCGGATGCCGCGCTCGCAAAACATCAGGCTGGGATTGCCGTTCGACAGAACGTATTCGCCGGCGAGCAGCCACTCCTCGATGCGCGTCGAGAGACCGCGTTTGAGCAGGATCGGCTTGCCCGTCTTGGCGGCCGCGATGAGCAGTTGGAAATTCTGCGCGTTACGCGCCCCGATTTGGATGATGTCCGCGTAGTGCGCCACCATTTCGGCGTGGTCTTCCGAAAGCAGTTCGGTAACGATCGCCAGACCGGTTTCCCTGCGCGCCTTCGCCAGCAGCTTCAACCCGCGCTCGCCCAGTCCTTGAAATTCGTAAGGCGAGGTGCGCGGTTTGAACGCGCCGCCGCGGAGGATGGTGGCGCCGGCGGCCTTAACGGCTTCCGCGGTGCCGAGCAACTGCTCCTCGCTCTCAACCGAGCAGGGGCCGGCCATGATTTGAATTTTCCTTCCGCCGATCACAATGCCCCGCACGTCGATCGTGGAATTGGCCGGATGCGCCTCGCGGCTGACGAGTTTGAAGCGCTTTTGCACCGGCATCACGCTTTCCACGACTTGCGGAAAGAGCGTGACCAGGCTTTCCAGCGATTTGTGGGTCAGTTCGTCGCCGATGGCCCCGACCACGGTCCGGGCCACGCCACGCATGATGTGCGGGCGGTAGCCGAGCCGTTTGATCTCCCTGAGCACAGCGGTCTCATCCTTCTTCGAGACGTTGGGTTTGAAGACGATTATCATGGTTCGGGTTGCGGCGCCGCGCTGTGACTCGATAAAAAAAGCCGCAGGCGGATCACCTGCGGCAGGGGGTTTATACGGCTTCGCTTTACGGCAGCCCCACGCGCAGGTTTGCCGGGCCAAAATAAAACCAGCC
>DASPXS010000008.1:0-2213 GCA_035637175.1 Haliangiales bacterium
CGTCACGAAAAAGAAAATCGAAGCGTGGATCGACGACGAAAAACTCGTGGACCAGTCGATCGTGGGACGCAGAATATCGCTGCGCCCCGGTGACATTGAAATGTCGAAGCCTTTCGGACTGGCGACCTGGCAGACCACCGGTGCGTTGCGCGATATCAAAATTCGCCGTCTCGCCGGGGGCCACGCGGAAAGCAGCGATACCTCCCCTGCCCCACTGAAGGCCCTGTTCCTCACCGGCGGCGGGTATCACGACTACCAAAAGCTGGCGCCGCATCTGACCTCGAGCCTGAGCCGGCTCGTGAACGCGCAATTTACGACGGCATTCGACCTCAACGCGCTGACCAACGCCGGTTTTGCCGACCCTTACGACGTAGTGGTCTATGACGTTTGCTTCGACAATGCGCCGGATGCCATCCTCGAAAGCGCCCTCCAGGCTGCGCGCAAGGGCAAACCGGCGGTGATGATTCATTGCGCCGTGCACGCGTTTCGCCAGTCCAAAAAGGTGCATGAATGGGAAACCTTCTGCGGCATGAAGTCGAAGGTCCACGATCCTTACGGCCCGTTCACCATCATGAAACTCGACCGGGACGATCCGATCACCAAGGCATTTCCGGACCCGTGGAAGACACCCGGCGACGAACTGTATCAAACGATCTCGATCGATCCGCAGTCGCATCAACTCCTCAAAGCGAAGAGCCCGCATGATGGTCGCGAACACATTGTGTGCTGGAGGTATCAATTCGGCCGCGGCCGCGTCTTCGCCACGACGCTGGGCCACGACCTGAAGACGGCTGAATCGGCTGATTACCTTCAGCTTCTCGCCAATGGCCTGCTCTGGACCTGCGACAAGCTGGCCAGTGACGGCAAGCCGCTCGCCGGTTACTCCGGCCGGGGAACCCCATGAGCCGCCCGACTCAAAATGCCGTCGAACGCCGCAAATTGCTGGCCCGCCTCTTCCCCAACGGCATCCCGCTGCTCTGGTGCCCTTTGATCACGCATTACGATCGCGATGGCGCCATTGACGCGCGCCGGATGGCCGCGCACCTCAAACATCTGTCGCCGCACGTGAAAGGCTTACTCATTCCCGGCTCAACCGGCGACGGGTGGGAGCTCAACGACGCCGACGCCCGACGGCTGCTGGAAATTGCGTTGGAGCAGATCGCCGGTTTGAACCTGCACTTGCTGGTTGGCGTGTTGAAAACCGGCACCGACGAAGCGGCTCGCCTCATGCGGGAAACGGCGGATTGGCTCCAATTGAACCGCGGGGACGACACCGCTGAAAACAGCCTGATCAAATCACGGGTGAGCGGCTTCGCGGTTTGCCCGCCCTACGGCAAGGAATTGTCTCAGGAAAAAATCGGGGAAGCGCTCGCTTCGATTCTGCGGTGCGGCTTGCCCACTGCGTTATATCAATTGCCGCAAATCACGCAGAACGAGATGCAACCCGAACTGGTGGCCGCCCTGGCGAGGCAATTCCCGAATTTTATCCTCTTCAAGGACACCAGCGGCGCGGACCACGTGGCCCTGGCCGGTCATAAAATGGAAAATGTTTTCCTGGTGCGCGGCGCCGAAGGCGATTACGCCCGCTGGCTGAAGGCCGCCAAAGGCCCGTATGACGGTTTTCTTTTGAGCACCGCCAACTGTTTCGGCCTGCAATTTCATCAAATCATCGAGGCCCTCGAGGCCCGGCGCGTCAAAGCCGCCCGGCAAACGTCCGAACGTTTGACCGCGTGCATCAACGAGGTTTTTGGCATCGTGACCGGCCTGCCTCACGGCAACCCGTTCGCCAACGCCAACAAGGCGATGGACCACTTCTTCGCTTTCGGTCCCAAAGCGCAGGGCGCAACACCTCCCCGCCTGCACGCCGGCAGCCATTTGCCCGGCGACGTGATACGCGGAACGGGCGAGGCGCTGTCGCGCCACGGTCTGATGCCAGACAAAGGTTACCTGGAGTGATGGCAGCCAGCTCGTGGTCCAAAATTGGACGTTCGATGTTCGTTGTTGGACGTTGGATATTGGTTGCTGGTTGTTCGATGTTAATTAGTGGATGTTAGTCGCTGGTTATGATGCAACCCGTTCATGCGGCCTCTCGCGCTCGCGGGGCGGCGGAAAACCCGCCGAACCGGTTCGAAAAAATCGCGCTCGAACGCGACCCGGACTGGAGCGATCCGGACGAACCGGCGCCGCCCACGCAGTTCTTTAAGGACCATTCC
>DASPXS010000009.1:0-7904 GCA_035637175.1 Haliangiales bacterium
AGGAACAGTCCGAAACAAGGCCACCAATGGCGGGTCACCACTTTGCGGCTCAATTCCATGGCCGGCCAGAATTCCAGTCCCTTGTCGAGGATCAGCAGCGGCACAAACATCCGCCACGCCACGAGCAGATACAGTCCCGGCGCGACGCAAAGCGCCAGGCCGATGGCCACCAACACGTGCACGACGATGCCAGCCAACAGCAGCGGCACGAAGGCCAGACGGAATCCGGCAAACACTTCACCCATGTCGGCGGGTTTGCCGCGAAGACGCTGCAGAAACAACCAGTGCAAACCGCCTTGAATGACCAGGGTGAGTAATACGGCCGCCGGAATGCCAAAGGCCGGAACAAACCCTAAAGCGCTGCCCATCACCAGCGCCACCGCCGTCGCGCCGACCAGCAGCCAGAAATTCTCCTGGACCAGCTTCCAGCTTCGGCTGAAATAATCGCCGATGTCCACGCGGTAATCGCGCGCGATAATCCCGGCGGCCAGTTTTTCGGCGTCCACCGCGCCGATTTTCGGCGGTAACGATGGCGCGGCGGGCACCTGGGCGACCAGCATTTCGGCGAATTCCGAAAAATCCGACAGGGGCTTCCAATCGCCGCCGTCTTCGGCCCGGGCCTTGGTTTGCGCGTCGGCGCGGCCTTCCGCAATCCATTTGCGCACCTGCTCCGGCGGAACGGGGCCATACTCCTTGTGATCTGCGCCGATGATTTTATACATAGTTGTCCCGAGTTAACCGCAGAACACAAATGCGGGCGGGGAAGTTGCAGGAAAGCGGGGCAGGTTTCCAGGCTGCAGGCATCGGTCGAGAAGCCTTCGCCGGCTTGCCCTGCGCAACGCCCTATCACGCGGCCGAAGCAGCCACCAACTCTTTCAACTTGGCTTCGGCCTTTCCACTGTCGATCAGTTCGGCCGCCAGATCCCAGCCGGCGGCCAGCGACTTGGTCTTGCCGGCCACGAACAGCGCCGCGGCCGCGTTGAGCAACACGGCGTCGCGTTTCGGACCGCGCTCCTGATTTCGCAACAGGCGGCGGACAATCTCCGTGTTGGCGCTTCGGTCGCTCCCGGCCAGGTCGGCGAGGGTCGCGGCTTGCAGCGAGAAACCGTTGAGCGACATCACCGAAGTCATGAATCCGCGATCCTGGTAAAACTCCGCCACGCGCGTTTCGCCCAGCGTCGAGAGTTCGTCCAGATGGGCGGGTAAATCGGTGGCCGACACCGCGCCGCACACCACCATGCCGCGTCGGACGCCCAGCGACTGCAGCACGCGCGCGATCGGTTCGCACAATTCCGGGCGTGGCACGCCGATGAGTTGCGCGCTGGGCCGCGCCGGATTCAACAGCGGGCCCAGGAAATTGAAGAGGGTCCGCTGGCCGCGTTCGGCGCAGAGCTTGCGGGCCGGCGCGATGTTTTTGAAGGCAGGATGATATTGTGGCGCGAAGAAAAACGCGAAGTGATGTTCGCGCAACCAACGCGCCGCCTCGTCCGGCTCCAGATCAATTCTCACGCCCAGTGCTTCCAGCACGTCCGCGCTGCCCGCCTGAGAGGTGATCGCGCGGTTCCCATGTTTGGCCACCGTCACACCCGCCGCGGCAACAACAATCGCAACCGTCGTTGAAATATTAAACGTGCCCAACCGGTCGCCGCCCGTGCCGCAAACATCCAGGATTTCGCGCGAGCGGGTTTCACTGTCGAGCGCCGGTTGGATGCACCGGTCGCGCAGTTCGCGGGCGAACGCGGCGATTTCCCCGGTGGTTTCGCCTTTGCGCGCCAGCGCGGCGAGAAAGTCGGCTTTGCTCTCCGCGGCAAGTTGTTCGTCAACAAGCTGGCCGACGGCGAGCGTCACTTGCTCGTCGGACAATGCATCGCCGCACGCGAGTTGTTCAGCCAGTCGTTGCAGCACTGCGCGAGTGTAGAAGAGGAAAGGTGGCGGAGGGAAGGTGGAAGTTTGGGACCCGCGTCGTCGGCCCGTCCAGTCTCAATGTGTCGCTGCCAATGGTACAAAAATTGTTATAGCTATAACAAAAATTGTACCCATGCCGGTGCTGCCTCCGACCCGGGTTGATGGCCGGTGAGCAGCTCCAAATGGAACACGAGGTTTCCATGACCCTTGCGCGCCGGGGGCGTCGAGACTACAAGACGGAGGAAGCATGGGCGCTCCATTCAAATCCGGCGCCGAGATTTTGCCGACCCACACGGCGCCGCTGTTTGAGGCCGCGGTAGCGCGTGCCGCCGAACTGCTGCGCGCCGGCGAACTGGTCGCGCTGCCGACCGAGACCGTTTACGGTCTGGCGGCCAATGCGCTCGACCCGCGGGCGGTCGCCAAGATTTTTGAAGTTAAAAGACGGCCGGCGGACAATCCCATCATCGTCCATGTCGCCGGCGTGGCGATGGCGCGGCGTTGCGTGACGGAGTGGCCCCCGCTGGCGGACAAACTGGCCCGGGCGTTCTGGCCGGGACCCTTGACACTCGTGCTGCCGCGTTCGCGCGAGATTCCTGACCTTGTGACCGCGGGCGGCGGGACCGTGGGCGTGCGCTGGCCCGGTCATCCGTTCATTCAAGCGGTGATTCGCGCGTGCGATTTTCCACTCGCCGCGCCCAGCGCGAATATGTCCACGAAAGTTTCGCCCACCACCGCGCAGCATGTTCTGAGAAGTCTCGGTGACAAAGTGCGTTTGATCGTGGACGGCGGACCGGCGCAGGTCGGCATCGAATCGACGGTGCTGGACCTGACGGCCCATCCACCGCGCGTGTGGCGACCGGGCATGATTCACCGCGAGTCATTGCTGGCAGTGACCGGCGAGTTGGAGACCGCGGACGGCGGAACCCGGGACGCGCAACCCCGGCGCAGTCCCGGTTTGTTGGCCAGGCATTACGCGCCGAAGGCGCGGTTGGTGATTTTGTCCTGGCGCGACAGCGCCGAACTGAAGCGGCAACTGGCGACCGGCAAGCGGCAAGCGGCAACCACCCACATCATCGCTCACACGCGGATTCCGTCGGATGAGAGTTTCGGCCGCGTCAGCGTGATTCCGCGCGACCCCGAAGCGTTCGCGCGGGCGATCTACGCGGAGCTGCACCGGCGCGACGAGGAAGGGGCAGAGTGGATCGTCGTGGAAGCCCTGCCGGAGACCACGGAGTGGCAGGCCATCAACGACCGCTTGCGGCGGGCGGCGGCCTGACGGCCGTGGTCCGAGTTGCTCTACGTCGGTAACGTCCAGCGGCCTGCCGCATACGGCAAGCGCCCCCATCGCCCCAACCTCGCATCGACATTTCCGGTTGACCCGCCTATGCTCGCGCGGAAATGAAAAACGCCGACGCCGCGCCACGCATTCTGGTTGCCGACGATCAGGGGGATGTGCTGGAGGCATTGCGCCTTCTTTTAAAGGGTGAAGGTTACCGGACCGAGACGGTGAGTTCGCCGGCCAAAGTGCTGGCGGCGCTCGAGGCGGGCGAGTTTGACGTGGTGCTGATGGACCTCAATTACGCGCGCGACACGACTTCGGGCCAGGAAGGTCTGGAACTGCTGGCGCGCATCCAGGCACTCGACAGCGCGCTGCCGGTGGTGGTGATGACGGCATGGGCGAACGTCGAACTCGCGGTCGAAGCGATGCGGCGGGGCGCGCGCGACTTCATTCAAAAGCCGTGGGACAACCCTCGATTGGCCGCCATCATTCGCAATCAGGTCGAACTGGGCCAGGCATTGCGCAAAGGCCAGCGGCTGGAAGCGGAAAACGAACTGCTGCGCGGCGGCGGCCCGGCGCTCATCGCCGAATCGCCGGCCATGCGGCCGGTGCTCGAGTTGATCGGTCGCGTCGGCCCGTCGGACGCCAACGTGCTCATTACCGGCGAGAACGGCACGGGCAAGGGCGTCGTCGCCCGCGCGTTGCACGCGGTTTCAACTCGTGCCCTCAAGCCGCTGGTGGTCGTGAACATGGGCGGTCTGTCGGAGGGCGTGTTCGAAAGCGAGCTGTTCGGCCACGTGAAAGGCGCATTCACCGACGCCAGGACGGACCGTGTGGGTCGCTTCGAATTGGCCGACGGCGGCACGCTGTTCCTTGATGAAATCGCCAACGTCCCGCTCAATCAACAGACCAAACTGTTGCGCGTGCTGGAGACCGGGGAGTTCGAGCGGGTCGGTTCGTCAAAAACGCGCCGGGCGAATGTGCGGCTCATTTCGGCAACGAATGCGGATGTGCGTGGCGAAGTGGCGGCGGGCCGCTTTCGCCAGGATTTGCTCTTTCGCCTGAACACGGTTGAGATTTCCTTGCCACCGCTGCGCGAACGACGGGAAGACGTTGCTCCGCTGGCCGCGCACTTCCTCCGGCAGCACGCGCAGCGCTATCGCAAAAGCGTCAACGGATTGGAGCCGTCCGCCCTGCAAATTCTTCAGGAACACGGATGGCCGGGCAACATCCGCGAACTGGACCATGCGATCGAACGGGCGGTGCTCATGGCGCAAGGTCAGCAGGTCAAGGCAGCGGACCTCGGTCTGCGCGGCGGTGGCGAGAACGCGCCGCGTCTGGAGGAGATGAGCCTCGAAGAGGTGGAGCGGCATCTCATCAAAAAGACGCTGGCCCGCTGCGACGGCAACGCAATGAAAGCGGCCGATGCGCTCGGGTTGAGCCGAAGCGCCTTTTATCGCCGGCTTGAAAAATATGGGTTGTGAGGTTGTCAGTGGTCAGTAATCAGAAGTCAGTGATCAGTAATCAGTTGCCAGTTGTCGGTTGCTCGTCCCATCGTTCTCACTCTGATTACTGACCACCGATTACTGATTACTGATTACTGACCAAAATCCGTGCCTCGAAAACTCACACACGACCGTCGCATACTGCTGTTGACGCTGCTGGCCGGATTGCCGGCGGTGCTGGTCGCTCTTGCGCTGCTCTGGCGTGGGGACTTTTCTTCGAATACACGATGGACGCTGAGTGTTCTGGTGCTGGGCGGATGGCTTGGGTTGACCCTGGCCGCTCGCGAGCGCGTGGTGCACCCGTTGCAAACCGTTTCCAATCTGCTGTCGGCTTTGCGGGAGGAGGATTTTTCCGTGCGCGCCCGCGGTGCGCGGCGGGACGATCCGCTGGGCGACGTGATGTTTGAAGTCAACGCGTTGAGCGAAATGCTGCGCGAACAGCGTCTGGGGGCGCTCGAGGCCACCGCGCTGTTGCGGACGGTGATGGAGGAGATCAATCTGGCGGTGTTTGCGTTCGACGACGCGCAGCGATTGCGGCTGGTGAACCGGGCGGGGGAACGGCTGCTGGCACAGCCGGTCGAACGGTTGCTGGGGCGAACGGCCGGCGAGCTGGGCCTGGCGGATTGTCTGCAGGGCGACCCGACGCGCACGTTGCAGATGCCATTTCCCGGCGGCATCGGGCGCTGGGGGATGAGACGGAATTCCTTTCGCCAGCGCGGATTGCCGCATCAACTGCTGGTGCTGGCCGACCTGAGCCAGGCCTTGCGGGAGGAGGAGCGGCAGGCCTGGCAGCGACTCCTGCGCGTGCTGGGTCACGAACTGAACAACTCCCTCGCTCCCATCAAATCGATTTCGGGCAGTCTGGTCGGCCTGCTGAACAAGGAGCCGCCGCCGGCGGATTGGAGGGAGGACATGCGGCGGGGGCTCGGCGTGATCACGGCGCGGGCGGACGCGCTCAGCCGTTTTATGGAGGCGTACTCGCGCCTGGCGCGGCTGCCGCAGCCGAAGCGGGAGCCGCTTGAAATCGAACCGCTGGTTCGCCGGGTGGCCGGCCTGGAAACGCGCGTGCCGGTCGTCCTGATCCCCGGCGCCCAGGTCATGATTCAGGCCGACGCCGACCAATTGGAACAACTGCTGATCAATTTGCTGCGCAACGCCGCCGACGCCGCGGTCGAAACCAAAGGCGGTGTGAAGTTCGGTTGGGTGAAGACCGGCGGGCAGTTGGAAATCCGGGTGGAAGACGAAGGGCCGGGGCTTTCCAACACCGCCAATCTGTTTGTGCCCTTCTTCACCACCAAACCGGGCGGGTCGGGAATCGGCCTGGCCTTGAGCCGCCAGATCGCCGAGGCCCACGGCGGCAGCCTGACGCTCGAAAACCGCAAACAAGGAAGCGGCTGCGTTGCGCGACTGCGCCTGCCCTTGAGTTGAAAGCGCGCCTCACGTCGGCCCGCTCGAAGTTCGAGGCGCTTTCGACGGCCGTGCGCTCAGGACTTCCAGGGCGCAGAGAGTCGCGGCGTTGCGGCCATCGACGCCGAGTTTCGGGAAGAGATTGCTGAGGTGGCGCTTCACCGTTGTCTCGGCCATGCCGAGGAGGATGGCGATGTCGCCGTTGCTTTTTCCCTGGGCAACCCAAAGAAGCACTTCGGCTTCACGCTCGGTGAGGCCGAGCTTTTCGAGGGGTTTGGCGGAACTGAAGTCGGGGTTGAAGCCGCCGGCCTGGCCGACTTCCTTTTCAAGGCGCCGGTCGTGAGCGCGTTGTCGCTCGAAGCGCGCGTTGATGGCAGCGACGAGTTCGTCGCTGCTCACGGGCTTCGCAAGATAATCGTCGGCGCCGAGGCTCATACCGGTTCGCAGGTCCGTCTTCTCGCCTCTGGCGGTCAGGAAAATGAAAGGGATGGTCGCGGTCTTTTCGTCCTCGCGCAAGGCGGTCAGCACGCCGTAACCGTCCAACTCGGGCATCATCACATCGCACAGAATCAGGTCCGGCGGCGCGGACTTTGCGGCAGCGACGCCTTTGCCGCCGTTCTCGGCGGCGATGACGTCGAAGCCTTCCATTTCGAGAATAGTCTGAATGTTCCGGCGCATGACCGGTTGGTCTTCAATGAGGAGGATTTTTTTCATGGCTTGCGCGGCTGCCGGCGAGGGCGTGCGGCGGACTTGTGCGGTTTCGAACGTCCGGACGTCCGCGACGTTGACGGCTTCATCTTGCGGGCGGGTGCAGGCTCGGAAAAGAGCGGTAGCCGCACCGTAACGGTGGTGCCGTCGCCTTCTTTGCTCTCGAGTTCAAGGGTGCCCCCGTGCAGTTCTACGCAGCGTTTGACGATGACAAGGCCGAGGCCGCTACCGGGTCGCTGGCCGACGTTGGCACCGCGATGGAAGGTCAAAAACAACTGGGCACGGTCGGCCTCAGGGATGCCGATACCATGGTCGCGCACCGTGAACACGGCTTCGCGGCCGGCGCGTTCAAGTCGGAAGTGCACCGGGTTGCCCGGGTCCGAGTATTTCACGGCATTGCTGAGGAGGTTGATGAAGATGTGGCGGAGCAGGGACTCGTCCGCCGCAACGGGGACGGTGAGTTTGTGCGCGGTGAATTCGATGGGACACACGGCCGCGGCTGAGGAGCGCACATCCTCCGCGACGCGCAAGCAGAAGTCCTGCAGGTCCAGCGGCGCGCGCTTGCACTCCATCCGGCCGGCCTCGACGCGGGCGAGCAGCAGCACTTCGTCCATCAACTCGGCCATGCGGCGGCTTGCGTCGTGGATATCCTGCAAGTGCTCGGCCCGGCGGTCGGCCGGCAGGCGGTCGAAGTATTTCTTCAGAATGTCCGCCGCGCTCATGATGATGCCGAGCGGCGTCCGGAATTCGTGCGACACGAGCGCGACGAAATTGGTCTTGAGGCGGCTGAGTTCTTTCTCCTGTTCGAGCGCGCGGCGCATGTCCTCCTCGGCTTGCTTGCGCGCGGTGATATCCAGGCCCACGGCCAGAATGTGCGGCTGGCCGTCGATGTCGATCAGTTCGGCCGAGAGCAGGACGGTGTCGAGCCGGCCATTCCGGGAGCGCAACAATACTTCGCGATGGCGCACGAAGCCGCGCCGTTGCAGCTCGGAGAGGAACCCGTCGCGGCCCTGAAGGTTGTTCCAAAGTGTCAGTTCGGCCGAAGTGCGACCAATGACCTCCTCCCGCGTGTAGCCGGAGGACTGGAGAAACGCTTCGTT
>DASPXS010000010.1:0-11455 GCA_035637175.1 Haliangiales bacterium
TCCCTGCGGGCCGGTCGTCGCCCGCAGCTTCGCCAGCCGCGAGCGGATCAGGTTCGCGCGGACCTCGAGTTCCGCGTCGCTCAAGGGCGGGCTGGTGACGGCAAACAGCAGCGTGATCGTGTCGCCGAAGTCGGTGTCCAGCCGGGGCGCGCCGCACCCCTCGGGCAGCTTCACCTCGTTCAGTTTGGCCCGGAGCTTGTCCCATTCCTGGTCCACCCGCATCTTGCTCCTCGGCAATTGCGACACGGTAATCACCGAAACGCCGGCGCGCGACTGCGACTTGATTTCGTCGATGGATTCGAGCTCGTCGATTTTCTCCTCGATCTTTTTGGTGACCAACTCCTCGATCTTTTGCGAACTCGCGCCCGGGAATTCGGTAACCAGGAGCGCGGTGCGCTCGGGAATCTTTGGGTCCTCCTGTTGCGGCAGGCTCTGGTAAGAAACCCAGCCCCAGATCAGCACGGCCACCATCGCCATCCAACCCACCTCGCGATGCTCGACGAAGTACTGGGCCAGCCCGCCGCGGGTCATCTCGTTGTCGTGTGACCGGCTCATGGAGCTGTGGGTCAAGGCGGTTCCGCCAGCCGCGCGTCCACCGGCGCGCCGTCGTACAGATTGCTCGCGCCAACCGTGACGACTTTGTCGCCGGGTTTGACTCCCTCCGTCACCACCACGGAACTGCGAAGGAACGTCGCGTGGCGGTGGCGGTCATCGGTCATCGGCACCATATCGTCGGTCTTGACCCACCGCTCGCGGGCATTGCCGGTGTCGTCGATAACAAACACCGCCAGTTGATTGGGAGGACCGCGGGAGGCGGTGATCAACGCCGAGAGCGGCACCAGCACGGAGCCCTCGGGAAACCGATATTCGTCGCCCAGGACGACCGACGCGCTCATGCCCGACTTCAACCGGCCATCGGGGTTGTCCATTTTGATCACGACCTTGAACAGCCGCGCGCCTTCCTTCGCGGCGACACCCACTTCGGAAACGTGGCCCACGAAGCTCAGGCCCTCCAGCGCGGACACCTTCACGGGAATTTCCTGGCCCGGTTTGATCTGGTCAACGAGTTTGTCGGGCACGCCCAACTCGACCGACATATGGCTGAGGTCGGCGACTTTCAGCACAACTTTTCCCACCGAAATCGTTTCGCCCGGATTCGCCAGGCGCGCGAGGATGGTGCCGTTGAATGGCGCGCGAATCACCGAGTCATTCGTTGCCTGCCGGGCTTGCGCCCATTCGGCTTCCGACGCCTGCTTGTTTGCCGCGGCGACGTCGAGTTCCTGCTGCGAGATGGCGCCGCTGTGGTGGAGTTGCACGCTGCGCTGGTACACATTGCTGGCCAGGTTCATCCTGGCCCACGCCGCTTGTTCCCGGGCGAGGAAATCTGCCTGATTCAATTGCGCGAGGACCTGGTTGTTTGTTATTGAGTCTCCCTCCTGCCACTCTTGCGAACCGCCTTCCGGGCCGATCCGTTCCAGCACGCCCGGCACTTTGAAACTCAGTTCGGTCTCGGTCTCACCCCGGATGATCGCAATGTACTCGGACTGGCTCATCCGACCGGCCATCGCCGGTTGCGCTTCCATGTAACGCACGACGATTTTCTGCGCTGCGGCCGTTTGTTTTGGTTTGCAGCCGGCGACCCATCCCGTCAAGCACAGCGTCACAACAAACACGTGGCCTCCCCGAAGCCAACCCATGAATCTCCCCCTTCTGCTTGCCCGCGCGTTCCGGCGCCTTCGCAGGGGAGGCGAGACACCTGCCCTGCTTTGGAGCCGTCGCGGTTGATGGTCCGCGCAAGCTGAAGCCGCGCGATCATTCCCGACCAGGTATGCGCGATGTGCCATGGCTGCAAATCCATTCTACTCGCTTCAACCAAACATGACTCGCACGCCTTACACCAGCTTCCGGTAATCCTTCGACTCCGCCAGTTTTCTGACCAGGTCCTTGACCTTCTGCGACTGGCTCTTGTGGGCGAGCAACACGGCGTCGTCGGTCTGGACGAGAATGGAGTCGCGCAGGCCCACCACGGCAATCGGCGTGCGGTTCTTGGTGCGTGCGTCGAAGATGATATTGCGGGCTGCGTCCACGTGAATGAAGTCCGCCGCGGCGCAGTTGCCTTCGGCGTCGGGTCTGAGGTGGCGTGCCAACGCGTTCCAGGAACCGAGGTCGTCCCAGGCAAAATCACCGTCAGCCACCACGACGTTTTGCGCGTGCTCCAACAATGCATAGTCGATCGAGATTTTCTTTATGTCCGGATATTCCCTGGCCAACGCCTTCGCGAGCTTCGCGGGATTGTTTGCCACTTTAAACCAGCGCCGGCAGGCTTCGTACATCTCGGGTTGATGCTTCTGCAGACCTTCGGTGACCGTCACGAAACCCCAGATAAACATCCCGGCGTTCCAGCGATACTGGCCGCTGTTGACATATTCGAGGGCCTTGTCGAAATGCGGTTTTTCGACGAATCGTTCGGCGCGATGAAACGTGGTCTTGTAAGGCTTCGCCCCCTGCGGCGGCGGCAGCGGCTCACCCACGTGAATGTAACCGTATCCCGTCGCCGGTTCGGTCGGTTTGATGCCGATCGTCACTATGGCCTGGCCGCGCCGGGCAAGGTCGAAGCAATCGTTCAGCACGGTTTGAAACTTTTTTTCTTCCGGAATGACGTGGTCGGCCGGCAACACCGCCATGACCGCTGTGGTCGAGCGCGCGCCGACCAGCGCCGCGCCCAGCGTGACCGCCGCGCAGGTGTCCCGCCCGACCGGCTCGGCAATGATGTTTTGTTTCGGCAGCTTCGGCAATTGTTTGGCCACCTGCGGCGCCTGCACTTCGTTGGTGATGATCAGTATGTTTTTGAGCGGCACCAGCGGCAGCACGCGGCCCACGGCCTCCTGCAGGAAAGACTTCTTCCCCAGCAAGGTGACGAGTTGCTTGGGCGTCTTCTCACGGCTCACCGGCCAGAACCGTTCCCCGCGTCCGCCGGCCATGATGATGACATAACGGTCAGGGGCGTTGGCTTTCGTTTTCATCTTCACTGCGGCCCAAAAACCATAAAAGGGGCGCGGATGCAAACCGTTCTTTGCGGGTGGTAATCGTAGCAATTCCGGAGGGGAACCGGCTCGCAGGCGCTGGCGGTGGCATTCATTCTTGCGGACCGCGGCCTTCTGATCATCGCAGGGGCTTCCGGCAGAAAGCCGGACGCCGCCTCCCGCCGGCGGCCCGCAGTTGGGACGGTAAGCGACCTGACACGAAGTTCGCGGCGCTCTGCCGAGACGCCGCTACGGCCTCGGGACCGCGGCTATCCTCAGGCGCGGAGTATCACATATGCTGAATGATGTTATCGCCGAACTGGGAGCATTTGATCTCGGCGGCGCCTTGCATCAGGCGGGCAAAGTCGTAGGTGACGCGCTTTGATCCAATCGCGCCGTTCAGACCTTTGAGGATAAGATCGGCGACTTCGGTCCAGCCCAGGTAGCGGAACATCATCTCGCCGCTGAGCACGACGCTGCCGGGGTTGACCTTGTCCTGGTTCGCATATTTCGGCGCGGTGCCGTGGGTCGCCTCGAAGATCGCATGGCCGGAGATGTAGTTGATGTTGCCCCCCGGCGCGATGCCGATGCCGCCGACCTGCGCGGCGAGTGCATCGCTGAGATAATCGCCGTTCAGGTTCAACGTGGCGACCACATCGAATTCCTCCGGTCGGGTGAGGACCTGCTGCAGCGTGATGTCGGCAATGGCGTCCTTGATGACGATCCCGGCGCCGGGTTTGCCTTCGGGAATCCGGCACCACGGTCCCCCGTCGAGTTCCACGGCGCCGAAATATTGTTTGGCAACCTGATAACCCCAATCGCGGAAGGCGCCTTCGGTGAATTTCATGATGTTGCCCTTGTGCACCAGGGTGACGCTTTTCCGTTTGAATTTGATGGCGTAACCAATCGCGCTGTGAATCAGCCGCACGCTGCCGCTGTAACTCACGGGCTTGATGCCGATGCCGACGCAGACATCCGTCGGCACGTCCTTGGCGCCGACCGCCTTCCAAAACTCCTCGGATTTCGCTTGGGTGCCGAAGCGGATTTTGTCGAACGCCTTCGGGAATTCCCGGGCGAAGAAATCCAATATCTTCTGCGCGTCGGGCGTGCCGGCGGCGTATTCGATGCCGGCATAAATGTCCTCGGTGTTTTCCCGGAAGATGATCACGTTCACCTTTTCCGGATGCTTCACCGGCGAAGGAACGCCGGCGAAGAACTGCACCGGACGCAGGCAAACGTAAAGGTCGAGCATCTGGCGCAGCGCCACGTTGAGCGAACGGATGCCGCCGCCGACGGGCGTTGTGAGCGGGCCTTTAATGCCGACGAGGAATTCCTTGAACGCCTCGACCGTGTCGTCCGGCAGCCAGTTATTGAATTTCTTGAACGCAGTTTCGCCGGCGAACACCTCGAACCAGGCGATCTTGCGTTTGCCGCCATAGGCCTTTTGCACGGCGGCGTCGAACACCCGCTGGCTCGCAGCCCAAATGTCCGGCCCGGTGCCGTCGCCGCGAATGAACGGGAGAACAGGATTGTCCGGCACGGTCAGTCTGCCGTTTTGAATGGTGATTTTGCCGCCGGCGGGCGGGGTGACGTCTTTGTAGGCCATGATTTGATTTTGGATTTACGATTTGCGATTTACGAATTCAAGCCTCCGGCTTTGCCGGAGGTCGGTGACGGTGTCTGACGCAGGCCTAAACGCCTGGCTTGCTTTGCCCTTCTTGACAGGCCAAGCCCGTCTAAATCCTTTGTCGTGCTTGCCCTTCGCGTAATGATCGCGTTCGCAGGCGAGTTTCTTTTTCTCCTGTGGATTCCAAACTGAACTCATGCTTCTTTTGCAGAGTGCAAGGAAAATCATGCCACCGCCGTCAGCCTCACCGCCGAGCCGTTGGCCAACACCGCCCTCACCTGCGCCACGGCGTTCTCCGGCGTCAACCCGTGTTTCTGCCGCAAATAATCCACGCTGGACGCGTGCTCGATAAACTGGTCGGGCCAGCCGATGCGCACCACCGGCGTCGTGACATTTTTGTCGCTGAACAGTTCCAGAACGGAGCTGCCATAGCCGCCCATGAGCGCGTGGTCTTCCACGGTCACCACGACATCCGCCGCATGACCGAAAAACTCCGTCGCCGCCGCATCGAGCGGTTTGGTGAAGCGCGGATTGATGAGGGCGCAGTCACAGCCCTCCGCCGCGAGTTGTTCCGCGGTTTGTCGCGCCATTTTCTGCATGTTACCCAAGGCGAACAACGCGACCTTCCGCCCGCCGTTGTTGGAAAAGCTTTGGATCACTTCCGCTTTGCCGATTTCCAGCAGTCGCGGCATGTCCTTGATCGGCACGCCTTCGCCCGGACCGCGCGGATAACGAATGAAGGCCGGATGTTTCTGGTGCGTGGCGGTGAACATCATATCGACCAGTTCATCCTCGTCCCTGGGCGCCATCGCGATGAGGTTCGGCAGGCAGCGCAGGTAGGCGATGTCAAACAGGCCGTGGTGCGTCGGGCCGTCGTTGGCCGACAGACCCGCGCGGTCCATGCAAAAAATCACCGGCAAATCCTGGAGGCAAACGTCGTGATGAAGGCAATCGTAGGCGCGCTGCAGGAAGGTCGAATAAATCGCGCACACGGGATGGTAGCCCATGGTCGCCATGCCGGCCGCGAAAATGACGGCGTGTTCCTCGGCGATGCCGACGTCGTAGTAACGTTCGGGCATCGATTTCTCCAGGGCCTTCAGACCGGTGCCGCTGGGCATGGCCGCGGTGATGCCGACAACGGAATTATCCTTTTGACAAAGTCGGACCATCGCCTGGCCGAAAACATCCTGCCAGTTGGGAGGCGAGCCGGGTTTGGGCGCGGGCCCCGCGCCGGTCTTGATGTCGTAGGGGCCGGTGCCGTGGAATTTTTCGGGATGTTGAATGGCGACGTCGTAGCCCCTGCCTTTCTTCGTGAGGACGTGCAGGACGATGGGCTGGTGGGATGTTTTTGCGTGTTCCAGAACATTGATCAGCAGGGGCAGATCGTGGCCGTCAATCGGCCCGATATAGCGCAGGCCCATTTCCTCGAAGATCACGCTGCTGCCGAAACCACCGCGCCCGTCGGTGCCCAGATGACTGTCGGTCGGCTTCAAACTGACTTCGGCGACCGCGCCTTTGAAACCTTCCTCGGCCTTGTGGGCGAGCCTCAAAGCCAGTTCGCCTTTGGGCAGGCGCTTCACCAGACGCTCGAGATCCTTGTGCAGGCGATTGTAGGACGGGTGCGTGATGATCTTGTTCAGGTAACTGGCAATCGCGCCGACGTTCTTGGCGATACTCCACTCGTTGTCGTTGAGAATGCCGATGAAGCGTTTTGTGGTGTGGGCGATGTTGTTGAGCGCTTCATAGGAAATGCCATTGGTCAACGCCGCGTCGCCGAAGATGCAAACAACGTGCTCGTCGCTCCGGCGCTGATCGCGCGCGGCGCACATGCCCAGCGCCGCGGACAACGCCGTGCCCGCGTGCCCCGCACCGTAACAATCATGCTCGCTTTCGGAGCGGAGCGCGAAGCCGTTCAGGCCGTCGGTGGTGCGGATGGTGTGAAAGCGGTTTTTGCGGCCGGTGAGCAATTTGTGGACGTAGCTCTGGTGGCTCACGTCCCAGACGAACTTGTCTTTCGGCGTCGAAAAGACACGGTGCAACGCGATGGTGAGTTCCACCACGCCGAGGTTCGGGCCGAGATGACCCCCGTTTCTGGAAAGGACGGTGATGAGTTCGCGGCGGATTTCCTCCGCCAGTTGCTGCAACTGGTCCAGCTTGAGTTTCTTGACGTGTTCCGGGCTGTCCACCATGTCGAGGTATCGGTTCATAGGCGGCGAGTGCGGTGTTGGAGCGATGGAGTGATGGGGTGATGGGGAAGCAAGAAAGACATGACTCCATCGCTCCGGGACTCCAACACTCCGTTCCTTTGACGGTTCGCTTTCAAGTTCGGGAAGATTATTCCGCGGCGGAATTGTCCGCGAGATCGACCGGTTTGAGCGCGAGGCCGCCGCCGGCGTCCTTTTCCAGTTGCTGGATTTTCAACTCGGCTTCGGCCAGTTTGGCCTGACAGATACCGGTCAGGCGAGTGCCCTCCTCGAAGCGGCTCAGCAGCGTCTCCAGCGGCAACTCGTCGGATTCCATCGACTCGACGATGGTCTCGAGCTTTTTCAGTGCCTCTTCAAAAGGCAGCTCTTTGCCGCCGGCGGCCTGGGCTGCGGCCGGCTTGGTTGTCTTTGACACAAACTGGAAATTAAGACAACTCCGACGGCGCGTCTAGTCCTAATGCCTTTCGGAAATTCATGATTTTCGGAATGCGCTCCAAAGTGGCGTTCGCAAAATTCGAGATACCCCCTCAGTAAGTCAGGTATCGAATGATCGTTCACTCTTCCGCCACGCTGCGGATTTCTCCCTTCTTCAAACGTGTCTTCAATCGCTGGCCCGCCTTCACTTCTGCGGCGTCGCGAATGACCTTGCCGCTCGCCGCGTCAGCCGTGATCGAGTAGCCGCGTTCCAGAACGTTCATCGGAGACAGCAATCGCAGGCGGGCTTCGACGCTTGCAAGCCGCTTGAACTGATCTTTCACCCGCTGCCGGGTTTGCTCGCGGAGACGGCGATCCAGTTCGCGCAGGTTTTGTTGGCGGCGCTCCAACAGTTGCGCCGGACGAACGCGGAGCAACCGTTGATGCGCGTTCTGCCAAACCGCCTGGTATTCGCGCCAACGATATTTCACGCCCCGCAACAAACCCGCCTGCAAATCATCGAGCAATTGCAGCTTCTCGTTCAACCGGCGGCGAGGATGAACGCGCGCCAGCCGACCCTTCAGCACAATCAAATCCTCCCGTTCGCGTCTCAATCGCTGATGAATGCGTTGCGCCATCCAGCCCGACGCTTCCGCGACGAACTGGCGGCTCGCGAAAACGCCTTCGGTGATGATTTCCGCCGCCGCGCTGGGTGTCGCGGCGCGCGCGTCGGCCACGAAATCGCTGATGGTGAAATCTATCTCGTGGCCGACGGCGGAAACCACGGGAATCGCCGAATCAAAAATGGCGCGGGCGACGATTTCTTCATTGAACGCCCACAAATCTTCCAGGCTGCCCCCGCCGCGGGTGAGCAGAATTAAATCGAGGGCTGTTGAATCGTTGAACCGTTGAGCCGTTGAACCGTCTTCCGATTTAACGATTAAACGATTCAACGATTTACCGGCTGCGAATTCATTCAGCAGCCGAATCGCCGCCGCGATTTCCGCCGCCGCGCCGTCGCCTTGCACGCGGCAGGGGACGAAAATGATTTCCAGGCCCGGATTGCGCCGCCGAATCACCTGGAGCACATCGCGAATCGCCGCGCCGGTGGGCGAAGTCACCAGGCCGATGCGTTGCGGGTATTTCGGCAAAGGGCGCTTGCGTTCCGGAGCGAACAAACCTTCGGTCTGCAGCTTTCGCTTCAGACGCTCGAAGGCCAGTTGCAGCGCGCCGACACCCTGCAATTCGACCGCGCGCACGATGAGTTGATACTGCCCGCGCGCCTCATAGACGGTGAGGTCGCCCTGGACGATGAGTTTCTGGCCGTCCTTGAGCAATTCGCGGTTCTCAACGCTGGCGCCGCGAAAGAGCACGCAGTTCAATTGAGCGTTGGCATCCTTGAGCGTGAAGTAAATGTGGCCGGAACTTTGGACGCGCAGATTGGTCACTTCGCCCGTCACCCAAAGGAGGCCAAGCTCCTTTTCGAGCAGGCGCTTCACCTGCGTCGTCAGTTCGCTGACCGTCAGCACACGCCGGGCTGGTCCGGTTGGAAACAACTCGCCGAAGTCCCACTGGGATTTGGTTTGTTTGCCCATCAAATTTGAAGGAATTATACAGCAGACGGCAGGTTGGGCCACACAAACTCTCAGCGCGGATTTTCAATCTGCAAGAATTCCGGCATTTCGCGCGCCGCGACGGTTGTCGGAGCGCGAACCGCCGTGCTCGCGCACGATGTCCCACCACGGCGGACTCGCGGAACAAGACAGTCCGCGCTCCAGTAATTTTGGCGCCGGCGCTTTGAGGTGTATCGCCGAACGGTCATTCCTTTTCCCTGCGGAGCTCAGGTTGGAAGAAGCTCCGATACCCGCTGAATTTTCATCGCCTTTCCGTTGACTTCGTCGATCTCTACCATCACGCCCTGTAACAAAACGCGTTCCTTCGCTACTTCAAACCGCTGCGGTTGGCTGGTCCGAAATCGCCTGACGACCGGCTCGATCTCGCGGCCCAGCACGCTCTCGTGCGGGCCGGTAAATCCGGCGTCAGTCAAGTAGGCCGTGCCGCCGGGGAAAATCTGTTCGTCGGCCGTCTGCACGTGGGTGTGCGTGCCCACGACGGCGCTCACCTGGCCGTCGAGCATGCGGGCAATCGCAATCTTTTCCGAGGTCGCCTCGGCGTGCATGTCCACGAAAATGATCTTCGTCGTTTGCCGCAGGCGTTCGACTTCCGCCTGGGCGAGCAGGAAGGGATTTTCCAGGACCGGCATGAACGTGCGGCCCTGCAGATTCAGAACGGCGATTGAAACCGGGCTTTGAGCTTTGAACTTTGAACTTTGAACTTGATACACGCTGCTCCCCTGCCCCGGCGTACCGGGCGGATAATTGAGCGGACGCAGAAACCGTTTTTCATTTTCGAGCAGCACGGTCACTTCCTTCTGGTCCCAAAGATGGTCGCCGCTGGTGATGACGTCCACGCCCGCAGAAAAGATTTCCTCGGCCGTCTTGGGCGTGATGCCGGAACCGCCGGCGGAGTTTTCGCCGTTCGCAATCACCACCTCCAATCCAAAACGCTCGCGGAGTTGGGGAACCAATTGTTTGACCGCGCGACGCCCCGGCTCGCCCACAATGTCGCCGATGAACAGAAGTTTCACGGACGCGATCGTAAAGCGAAGGTAACCGAATGTCGAACGGCGAGTGGGCCAGAGGTGCGATCCAAAACGGCGGTCAGGAGCGCGGCTGGTCGAAGACCCAGCCGCAGCGACCGCGCCAGCCTTGGCCCCCGGGCGATCCATCCAACACACCCGACAGTTCCCCCTCATTTTCAGTTTGCCTTTCTGCGCCGCTGGTCTTGACTGGGTGCCATGAAAGCCACCCGCCGCCTTTTATTCCTCCTCTTTCTTTTTCTACTGGCCGGTATTACTGCCCGGGCGCATCCCGGTGACGACACCCGCGTTGTGGCGGAGGAAATGGCCGCCGCCGCGAACAATTTTCTGGCGACGCTGACCCCGGACCAAACCGCCCGAGCCGCTTACCCGCTCAATGACAATGAGCGGTTCAACTGGCATTTCATTCCACGCGAACGAAAGGGACTTCCCGTCAAGGAAATGGCGCCGGAACAAAAGCATCTCGCTCACGCGCTGCTGAGCACAGCTCTGAGTCATCGCGGGTATCTGAAAGCCTCGACCATCATGAGCCTGGAGCAGGTCTTGCGCGATCTCGAGCAGGGGAAGGGGCCGACACGCGATCCGGAGCTCTATTTCGTGACGATATTCGGCAAACCCGCTGCGCAAGGCACCTGGGGCTGGCGCCTGGAAGGCCATCATCTGTCGCTCAACTTCATGCTGGTCGAAGGAAAGGAGATTTCCGTCACACCCTCTTTTCTCGGCTCGAATCCGGGCGAAGTCCGCGACGGTCCGCGCAAAGGGTTGCGTGTGCTCGGCGCGGAGGAGGACCTGGCCCGGCAACTGGTCGGTTTGCTGACCGACGAACAGAAGAAAATCGCGCTCTATACCAACACCGCTCCGCGCGAAATCATCACCGGTAACGACCGCAAAGCGAAGGCATTGACCCCGATGGGCATTTCCGCCGCGAAATTGAACAAGGCGCAGACCGAACTGCTCTGGCAGGTTATCAGGGAGTATATTTACCGCTATCGCCCGGAAATCGCGGATCAGGATTTAAAGAAAATCGAGAAAGCCGGCGCGAAAAATCTCTATTTCGCCTGGGCGGGCAGCATCGCGCCGAAGGAAGGCCATTATTACCGCGTGCAAGGCCCCACCTTCCTGATGGAATACGACAACACACAGAACAACGCGAATCATATTCACGCCGTCTGGCGTGATTTCGAACACGACTTCGGAGACGACCTTCTGCGGCAGCATTACGATCAGGCGTCGCATGAAAAGTAATTGCCAGCGATTTCTCAGGGGATAAACAACGGCGTAATTAGTTTGTACGGGGCGCATCCTGATACTACAAGTTCCAAGCCATGAACCGGGTCGCTCACTGCTCGAGGAGCGGCTCAATCCATCCTTGATTGGCGGCGCGCCGCCTGCCAAGACATCATTCCGATGACAGACGCAACGCATCCTCCGCCGGCCCCGGCGGTCGGAAGCAGACTCACCGTCGCGATTCACGACATTGCCTTCGGCGGCGAGGGCGTGGCGCGCGTGGATGACTTTGTCATCTTTG
>DASPXS010000011.1:0-2723 GCA_035637175.1 Haliangiales bacterium
TGTTCCTGGTAGGCGGACGATTCTTTGCCCTGGTACCGGTGCCACTTCCTTTTGAACTCCGCTGGAGTCATTGCCGCATGATTCAACCCGCTCAACACTGAACGGTCAATCCCTCAAAGCGAGGGACGACGTTCAATGGAACACGCCGCGGCGCAATTGTTCCAGGCAACCGCCGCAGTAAATCAAGCGGGTGTCCAGCAGCGGAAATACAGTTAAAGGGGGCAGAGAGGGAGCTTATGAATTTTCCCCAAAGCATTGTGAACACTTTTTCTTTACCGGTTGCCGGGATCGGCTCTCAATACCCGGTGGTGAGAAGGGCGGCGCTTGCCTCACGATGGATTACTACAGCTTGCTCGTCCATAAAATGATTTCCCAAAGGGCGCCGAAACGGTTAACCCTTTTGCGCGTTCCGAACGGCAAATGCATCAGGCACGCGAACCGACTCGATTCAGTGTGAAGCCAATAAAATATACGCGAGACCGCGCGGAGGTCGGAGGGTTGCTTCCCCTCACCCTGACCCCAGTAACTCGAAGTCCATCATGAAAAAATTGACTGGTTTGCTCATCCTGCTCGCCTTGCCCGGCGTCAATGCGTTTGGCGCCCCAGTGCTCACCTTGAACAAAGGCGACCATCTCTGTTATCTCGGCAACGCGCTCGCCGACCGGATGCAGCAGCATGGCTGGCTGGAGACGCTCATCTACGCGAAGTTTCCCGATCACGATCTCATATTCCGCAACCTCGCCGCCTCCGGCGATGAGGTCGCGACCTGGCATCGCTCGGAAAACTTCGGCTCGCGCGATGATTGGCTGACGAAGACGAAGGCGGATGTGATTTTTGCGTTCTACGGCTTCAACGAGTCATTCAAGGGCAAGGAAGGCCTCGATAAGTTCAAGGAGAACCTGGACGCCTTCCTCAAACACACCCAGGCGACGAATTACAGCGGCAAAGGCCCGCCCCGCCTCGTGTTGTTCTCGCCGATCGCCAACGAAAAGCTTAGCGACCCGAATCTCCCCGACCCCGCGAGGAACAACGCCAACCTGCAGCACTACACCGCTGCGATGGCCGAAGTGGCGAAGGCCAACCAGGTGCCGTTTGTGGACCTGTTCGCCGTCTCGCAGCGGCTCTTCGCGCAAGCGGCAAAACAGGGACGCTCGCTCACCTTCAACACGTTCCTCCTCACCGAGGCGGGGGATCGGGCGTTCGCGCCGGAGATTTTCCAGGCGCTCTTCAACGAACCGCCGCCGCCGGCCAATCCCGACCGGCTCCGCGCGGCGGTGCTGCGGAAAAATGAAGAGTGGCACGCCCGCTACCGCACCGTGGATGGCTACAACGTTTATGGCGGACGTTCGAAATTGGAATTCCCCTCGTCCGGAACGGAAAGCCCGAAAATCTCCAACCGCCAGATCATGCAGGAGGAAATGGCGCAGCGCGACGTCAAGACCGCGAACCGCGACAAACGCGTCTGGGCGGCGGCCAGGGGCCGCGACCTCAAGGTGGATGACTCAAACCTGCCCCCGGTGGAGACGCTGGAATCAAACAAAATCGACGTCAGCCCGTATCTGAGCGGCGAGGAGGCCATCAAACACATGAAGCCGGCAAAAGGTTGCCGCGTGAACCTGTTCGCCGGCGAGCAGCAGTTCCCCGAACTCGTCAACCCGGTGCAGATGACCTTCGACACCAAAGGCCGCCTCTGGGTCGCCGCCTGGCCGAATTACCCGGAACGCACGCCGACCAGCACGACCGGCGATCACCTGCTGGTGTTTGAAGACACCAACGGCGACGGCAAGGCCGACAAAGTCACACACTTTCTGGACGACCTCAATTGCCCGACCGGTTTCCAGTTCTACAAAGACGGCGTGCTGGTCATGCAGGCGCCCGACCTCTGGTTCGTGAGGGACACGAATGGCGATGGCAAAGCCGACTGGAAAGAGCGCGTTCTCATGGGCATGGACTCGGCGGATTCGCATCACACGGCCAACTCGATGGTGCTCGATCCCGGCGGCGCAACCTATCTCAGCGACGGCGTTTTTCATCGCACGCAGGTCGAGACCGCCGAGGGTCCGGTGCGCAACAACGACGCGTGCATCTATCGTTTCGAGCCGCGCACTTACAAGTTCGAACGCTACGTCCCCTATGGCTTCGCCAACCCGCATGGACGCGTGTTCGACTACTGGGGCACCGACATCATCACCGACGCGACCGGCAACGAAAGTTTCTTTGGTCCGGCCTTCAGCGGTCACCTGGATTACCCGGCGAAACACGCGAAAATGCAGCAATTCTGGCAGCGACCGTCGCGTCCTTGCGCCGGCACCGGCATGATCTACAGCCGGCATTTTCCGGAGGAGTTTCAAGGGAATTTTCTGGACTGCAACGTCATCAGTTTCCAGGGCATCTACCGCGTCAAAGTCACCGAGGACGGCTCAGGACTGAAGGGCGAGACCATCGAGGACCTGGTGAAATCGGACGACCCGAATTTTCGCCCCGTGGCGGTCGATGTGGCGCCGGACGGCTCGATCTATTTCCTGGACTGGTCCAACCAGCTCATCGGGCACATGCAACACCACATTCGTGATCCGAACCGTGACCACGCGCACGGCCGCATCTATCGCATCACTTACGAAGGCCGGCCGCTGCTCAAACCGGCCAGGATCGACGGCCAACCCATCGAAGCGCTGCTCGACCTGCTCAAGGAACCGGAAAACAACGTGCGCACCCGCGCGAAA
>DASPXS010000012.1:0-6002 GCA_035637175.1 Haliangiales bacterium
TCCCACACGGCCACGCGATGACCGGTCAAATAGGCTTCGCGACCGGACAAGGAGTCGCGGAATGAGATTCCCGGGAATTCATTTTCGAGGGATTTCTCGATCACATAACGCGCGACCAGGTTGCTTTTGGAGGTTTTGGCGGCGCGGGCCTGCTTGACCACCAACCGCTCGTAGCGGGTTGGCACGCGGCCGGAGACGTAGGCGGTACTCATGGCGTTAATTTTGTGCACGTTGTGCACAAAGTCAAGGCTTACCCTTGGATTTACCGATCCGTGGGAGGGCGATTGTCGGCCTGGATACTTTGGCGGGTCGCCATGCCAAAGACCTGCGCGCAGAACCGTCGATCCTTCGGCCGCCAGCAGAGTTGGATCGTCAGCTTGCGGTGGCCGGGAACCCGGCCGCTGTAGTGCAGCGCATCAGGACCGAACTCACGCGGGAACCGCAGCTCGTTTAAGCGCCAGTTTTTCAGGATCGGCAGCATCTTCTTCCAACCCTCCGCCCGGTCGATGAGGTTCAGTTGGAGCTGCGCCGCCAGACGCGTGATCTGCTGGCGATCAGCCATCCCGGAAAACACCGTTGTCAGTCCATTGATGGCCGGATGCGCAATGGAACACACTTCCAACGGACCGCGGACTTCGAAGTCGCTCAGGACGCTGCCGATCACCGGAAGTTCCATCGGCGACGGCACCGAGCCGTTCAGGTAAACGAAGCGCTGCCGCCACAGTCCGCCGGCGAATATAGCTGCCCCCACCAAGCCGGCTGCGATGACGCGGCGCGGTTTGCGCAGCCATGCGTCGGCCGGACTCAGGTGGTAGTGCGACCACGCCAGCACAACGACGACCAGGAGATTGAAGCCGAAATGCAGGAATGGCTGCATGGGGCCAAGGTGGGCGATTCTTTCCAGCAACGGAAAGAAACTGAATCCTGCGAGGAAAGGCACGCCGATCCCGAACAGCGAAACGGCAAGGTAGGTATAAATGAGGTAGAAGCCGATGGTCCGGTGGCGTATCAAGCAGACCGCCCCCGCCACCGCAAGACACCAGAATGGATAAGTCATCAGGGCCAGCATTCCTGCCGCTTTGGGGGCCAAAGCCAGCAGTATCCAAGGAGGGATGAGCGCGCCGATCTTCGTCAGCGCCGCCGTCAGGATTAACCAACCGACGCCTCGCGCCGTCGCGGAGGCCGTGCGGAGGGGTTTTGGCAATTCGATGGTTTCTTCAGGAGTGTCTCCGGCCACTGAACCTGCGTGTTCTAACATGCTGGCGAGTCTAGAGAACGGCCATGAGTCGAACAGAGGAAAAGGATTCGTCCTTTTGTGAAATTTTCCGCAAACCCAAACCCATCACTACAGCTCGCTCGATCGTAGTTTGTGCTCAGTCGTTCCACTCGGCTCACTGGCGCTCGTCGCGGTTGACATGCTGCGCAACAGCGCGGCGCTTTCGATGGCAGCTTGGCTCGGGAAGTCCAACCGTCAGATGGCAAACAGTTTCAGGAGAATGTCCGCTTCACCAACCGTGAGGAGAGCGGTCAGAGGCGAGATGTCGGACACGACAATCATTGCGCGGCCAGCGACTCAACGGAACGCAAATCCCTTTCGACCGTGCCCGGATCGCTTCATTGCGGTCGCGCTCGTCACCGACGGCTGGCCAAAACGCTTCTCGTACTGCGTTTCCGTCTGAAGCTTGGCTCGGCGACGTTTCGCTTCGGGCTCCACTCCATTTAACCTTCAATATCGCACTACGCACTCAAGCGGGCGGACTGCCAGCCGCGGCTCAGAGTGTTTTCACTGAAATGACAGAAAACAAAAAGACAGGTTGACGCTGCGCCGTCGGATATGAACTACCGGGCCGTTATGGCGGAAGACAACCCTGGTTTGGCCGCCACACTCATTTTTCTCTGAAGGGGCGGCATCGGCCGTTTGCGTTTGCTATTTTGATCTTTGAATTTTGCCCAACGCGCCTTAAGCGCTGCCGCAATTCGCGCCCTGGCGGCGGGACTTAACCTTCGGAGGACGCTTTTCCGGCGCTTCGTTTTCGGCTTGGGGACAGGCGATTGAACCTGGTCTGCAGTATCTATTTCCACCGGTGCAGTGACCGAAAGCTGGCCATTAACCTGAACTGGAGAAGGCGTCGCGGAAGGCGGTGCCAATTCAATCCCGAACACCTCGGCCAGTTCCGATTCGCTCATGGCAGGTGCGCTGTCGACTCGAGTGGATTGGCGCACGGCTTCCGCGGCGGATGCCCGGCTGATCAGGTCGGCGGCATCCACGCCCCGGAGCAGAAACAGCAGCTCGGGCTTTTGATCGAGCCGCGCCCCGACGCCGTAGAGCGACGCCGCCAAATGCTTGCACAAGTCCGCCCAATCCGGGCAGGAACAGTCGAGCTCGATCTCGCGCGGCGTCGGGAACAAGCCCCGTTCGGGCCGTGTGACAATCTCCATCACGCCGGCGGAAAGCCGGCTCTGGAGCAGTTCCATCAGCGAATCAATTTTCCCGGCGCATTCTTTTTGAATGGATTTCCACAGGTTGGCCGCCAGCGGCTTGATCTTGATTTCAATTCTGTACAGCTCGGACCCGGCGACCCGCGCCGTCACTTTGCCCTGCGCGATCTGCAGATCGACGACGGAGCCGTTGCGAACATAGGTGCGGCCGCGCGGCAAACGGTTGGCAAAATCGCTGTAGGCCTCGAGGTTGTCGCACCAGGCCTTGCCCCAAAACGTGCGGGCAATCGCGCGTCCTTCCAGCAGCACGGGCGAAACCAGCGCGCGAGATTTATTGGACAGTTTCGCCAGCTCGCGCTCGGCCTTGGCCCGCCGTTGCGCCACCGGCACATATGGTCGCCATCCGTAGTAATTCCAGCTCATTTCGGTGCGGAAAGGAATTCCACGAATGGACGGGAAAAGCAATTCCATTCCGGCGCTTTTGAACGATCATGGGACCGGCGTTCGAAGAATCTCCCGAAGGCAGGATGATTTTTATTCGATTTCAATCGGACGCCGAGGCTTTGATATCCAACGCGACGAACCGGAGCAATTCCGAATTGTTCATCTCGGTCAGCAGCCGCTCGGCGCCTTCGCCCAGGATGTCTTCGGCCAGCGCCGTTTTGTCGGCAATCAGTTGGTGAATCCGTTCTTCGAGTGTGCCGCGGCAGGTGAATTTGTGCACCATCACATTCCGACGCTGGCCGATGCGGAAGGCTCGATCGGTCGCCTGGTTCTCGACGGCCGGGTTCCACCAGCGGTCGAAGTGGATCACGTGCGACGCCGCGGTGAGATTCAACCCGGTGCCGCCGGCCTTGAGTGAGAGCACAAAAAAGGGCGGACCATCATCGCGCTGAAAGTCATCCACCAGGTTCTTGCGTTTGCCGACGGGGGTGCCTCCGTGGAGAATCAGCCCGCTCCGACCGAACACGCGGGCCAGATACGCCGCCAGTGGTTCGGTGATTTCGCGATACTGGGTGAAGACCAGCGCCTTCTCCTGGCGGGACGCGATTTCCTCGCCGAGTTCGCGCAACCGGTGGAATTTGCCGCTGTCCTCCGGCGCGTAAGCCCCGTCCCCAAGCCATTGCGAGGGATGATTGCAAATTTGCTTGAACCGGGTGAGGAACGCCAGGATCACGCCGCGCCGCTGGATGCCCTCGACCTCCGGCGCCTCGATCCGCTCGGATAATTCGGCGACCGCCTGCTGGTAAAGGGCGGCTTGACGCCGGGTCAGCGGGCAAAATGCCGTCAGCTCCGTCTTCTCCGGCAGATCGGCGATGATGCGTTTGTCGGTCTTCAGCCGGCGCAGAATGTACGGCCGCACCAGCCGGCGCAGCGGAGCGAATGGGTTCGAGTCCTCCTGGGAACGGCTTTTGAGGAAGGCCGCAAACTCCTTCGCGCCGCCCAACAGTCCGGGGCAGAGGAAGTCAAACAACGACCACAAATCGGAAAGCCGGTTTTCGATCGGCGTTCCGCTGAGCGCGATCCGGTGGCGGCCGCGCAGTTCTTTTACCGCCCGGGTTTGGCGCGCGCCGGGATTCTTGATCGCCTGGGCTTCGTCGAGGATGACCGCGTTCCACTGTACCTCCTTGAGCCACGCCAGCCGGAGGACCATCGAGTAGCTGGTAATGACCAGGTCCCGCCCCGCGAGCGCCACGCCGGGAGCTTTGGCCGTCCCGGCGAGGTCCTCGGCGGAAGTTTCCGCGGGATGCGCGCAGAGCACCGACAGTGACGGCGCAAACTTTTGGATTTCCGCCTTCCAGTTGGCGATCAGCGACGCCGGAACAATCAGCAAACCGGGCTGGCGATTTGCGCCGCTCCGCTTCAGCACCAGCACCAGCGACAGCACCTGGATGGTTTTGCCGAGGCCCATGTCGTCGGCAAGGCAGGCGCCCAGGCCCAGCCGGTTCATGAACCAAAGCCAATGCGCCCCTTGTTTCTGATAGGGCCGCAACTCGGCGCGCAAATCCGGCGCCGGATCGGACTCGGCGGAGGTTCCCGGTTGCTGCATCTCGTCGAGCACCTTCCTGAGCGCCTCGCCCGCCACGACGCTCGACCAGTCGGCGCGCGCCGATTCCGTCTCCGGCTCATCTGCCTGTCCGCCGTCGAAGCCCGACAGAAGGCGCAAGCCTTCGAGCAACGTCACGCCGCCGGTCGCCGTCGCCGATTGGACCTGCTGCCAATGCTTGAGAACTTCCTGGAGTTTGTCGCGGTCCACTTCCACCCATTTGCCTTTGAGCAACACCAGGCCGCCGGTGGATTGCAGGATGGCCTTCAACTCTGCTTCCGTCAGCGGCTGGCCTTCGAGCGACACGGACACGTTGAAATCAAGGAGGCTGTCCGCGCCAAGCCGGTTGCCGCCCGCTTCGCCAATGCGCACGCTCACCTGCGGCCGGGGTGGACGGCCCGCTTTCCACCAGTCTGGAATGCGGACGACGACCCCGCTCTGCTCGAACAGCGGGATGTCCTTCAGGAACGCAAAGGCCTGCTCGGGCCGCCACACCTGCGGATGAAACACCGCGCGGCTGTCCAACAACTCGCGGGCGAGCTTGCTCTGCGCGCCGGCCTTTTGCACCGGCGAGAGCAACGCCGACAACGCCGCGCGGTTCTTCCCACCGGCGTATTCTTCGAGCGCCCGACCCAGCGGGAGGTGCTGCACTTTGCCCTGCTCGGAAATCCGGTGAGTGTAGGTCGCGAGAAAAGCGAACGGATAGGCCGGGTTGCGCTTATTCTCCGCAAGGTGGAACGTGACGCGGCCCACGGCGTTCCACGTCGGGTTGCAGTCCTTCAAATATACCGCTGCGCCGCCCGCCGTCCGGGCGATCCGCGAGCGCGTGTGGACCTCCAGTTCATCCCACAATCGCGCGAGCACGGCGCCGTCCAAGTACTCGAGCCCCTTCATCGGCGGCGCAGATTCGGCCAGCGCGATCCAGTCGTTCTCGCCCGGCCGCGCGACGCTCAGGTCTGCGACATTCTCCAGGTTCGGATTATGGCAAAGGGCCGTGAAATACCGCCGGGCCAGCCCGCGCCAAAAGCCAAACGTTGGGGGCAGCGGCTCGTGTAAAAACTCGGAGGCGAGCAACTCGAGCCCGCACGCTCCCGACGCTGCGAATGCTTCGGCAAGTCGCGCCGCGGCGGCCGGGTTGAGTTTCGGCTCCGCCTGGTCGTCCGGTTCGACAGACAAATGTCCGCCGGGGGACAATGCCAATGCGTGTGACACGCCGGCGAATATACCGCGCTCATGCGAGCCGCCGAGCGAAAAACACCCGGATCAGTAGGTTCCTGCCCGGACATTGAATTTTACCTAACATCCGAAGCTTGCTCTGATCTGGTCTAGTCTTACCGGATTCTCGCGCACGAACCAGATTCTGCCTTGACCGAAACAGGTGAAACCCAAGAATTGCCCTCATGATTTCATTCGGCCCGTTTCTGACTCGCTCAGCGTGCGCGCGGCTTGCTGATTCTAAGATTGAAAGCACGGGGTACACCCTCGAGTTTTCCAGCGCCGGCCATGCTGCCAGGGT
>DASPXS010000013.1:0-8240 GCA_035637175.1 Haliangiales bacterium
CCGACTGGCGAAGGAATTGAAGTTGGCGGGGCAGGTCACGCTGGAAACCCTCGTGCGCGCGCCGGGCGTGTTGCAGACCGACGAGGAACTGACCGACTCCGAGACGTTCCGGCCGGCTGTGGAGAAGGCGTTGAAGAATGCGCTCGACGCGTTGATTGGCATGCGCGAGCGCGAGGGGGTGCACCTGACCAGGGATTTGGAGAAGCGAATTGCCGTTATGCGGAAATCGGTCGAACGCGTTCAGAAACAGGCGCCGGAAGTTCTGAAGCGTTATCAGGAGCAGTTGCGCGAGCGAATCAAGAACGCCGGCCTGGAAATGCCCGGCGTGGAGGATGAGCGGCTGCTGAAGGAGATCGTTTACTTCGCCGACCGCTCGGACATTTCCGAAGAGTTGACCCGTTTGCAGAGCCATTTCCAGCAGTTCGACGATTGCGTGAAGTCGAAGGAACCGGTCGGGCGCACGCTTGATTTCCTGGCCCAGGAAATGAACCGGGAAGTGAACACGGTGGGCTCGAAGGCGAATGACAGCCTGATTTCGCGCGAAGTCGTCACCTTGAAGGCGGAGCTGGAGAAGTTCCGGGAACAGGTGCAGAACGTCGAGTAGATTCGTGCCGCAGGCAAAATGAACCGAAGCGCAAACCGGAAGGCCATTTGGAACGATGAACGAAAAACAAGAGCCGACGGTCGAGAGCCGGAACCGTCCGATGCTGATTGTGATTTCCGCGCCGTCGGGCGGTGGTAAAACGACGCTGTGCCAGCAGTTGCTGGCCACCGATCCGAACATCGTGCGCGCGGTCACCTGCACGACACGAGCCCCGCGCGAGGGCGAACGCGATGGCGTGGATTATTATTTTCTCGACGCGGCGACCTTTCAAAAGCGCGTGGAGGCGGGTGAATTTTTGGAGCAGGCGACGGTCCACGGCCATCGCTACGGAAACTTGAAATCCGAGGTGCTGGGCAAACTTCGGCAGGGCAGGGACGTGGTGTTGAACATCGACGTGCAGGGCGCGGCGACGATCCGGGCGAACGCCGCGCAAGACGGCGCTTTGAACCAGGCGCTGGTGACGGTATTTCTTGCGCCGCCGTCGCTCGCAATTCTGGAGAAACGCTTGCGGAAGCGGGGCGCGGATTCGGAAGCGACCATCCAAAAACGGTTGAGCGCGGCGCGCCAGGAAATCGCCGAGTGGAAACACTTTGATTATTTGTTGATCAGCACCACCGTTGCCGAGGATTTGCGGCGCATGCTGGCGATTCTGGAAGCGGAAAAGATGCGACCGCACCGGGCGCAGCCGCCGGACTTTGAGTTTCGTTGAATCGTTAAAACGTTAAATCGGAATTGCGCAACGAAGGAGGGTTCGACGGTTCAACGGTTCGACGGTTCGACGGTTTAATGTGCGACACGAACGCACCCATGAGCGATCCAAAGAATATTGTTTTGGGAGTCACCGGTTCCATCGCGGCTTACAAAGCGGCGGACCTGACCAGCCGCCTGACCAAACAAGGGGCCAGCGTCAACGTCGTTATGACCGCGGACGCGTTGCGGTTCATCACGCCGCTGGCGTTCAAAACGCTCTCGCGGCATCCGGTGGTGAGCGACCTGTACGACGAGGAAGAGGGGTGGAAACCGACGCACGTTCGATTGGCGGACGAGGCGGACCTGTTGCTCATCGCGCCGGCCACGGCCAACAACCTGGCGAAACTGGCCCACGGAATCGCGGACGACGCATTGACGTGCATTGCGCTGGCGCTGAACCCGCGGGCGAAAGTGCTTATGGCCCCGGCGATGAACGGCAAAATGTGGCTGCATCCGGCGACGCAGCAAAACGTGGCGACGCTCAAGGCGCGCGGCTTGGAATTCATTGGTCCCGAGGAAGGAATGCTTTCGTGCGGGTATGAAGGGCTGGGCCGGCTTTGGGATGTGGAAAAAATCGCCGCTCGGGCATTGGAGTTGCTGGTGTAAGGGAGTAATATCCAGGTATGATTGGGTTGAGGCCATGAGTTTCGCTGCGCGCCAGGACTCGAAGAGCGCCGCCTTTTTCCGGGCGCCGGACTGGTTTCGTCTGCCGGATTGGCTGACCAGTCACGCGCCGGATTTCGGCCATCAGGCCACGCGCGTCCGGTCCATCGAGCGAAATATCATCCTGCCGGTCAAGGGGGCCGTCATCGCGCTGCTGGTCTGGTATTTGTTTTTCTCCAAATGGTTCGACGACGTTTACACCTTTCGCGAAGCCGTGCTGTTGACGGTGCGATTGTTTTTCCTGATTTACGCCGTCGTGAATCTGGCGGCGGCCATCATCCTGATGGGGATGGATGAACTGCCGTTCAAGCTGATCCGCGAAGTGGTCCTGGTGGAGGCCGTCATCGATATCCTGTTCTGGGGCGCCATGACCGTCGTGACCGGCGGGTTCGACTCCATGCTTTACTGGCTTTTGCTGGGCCTGATCGTCCGCAACGCCGTCGGCGTTCCCGTCGCTTCAACCCAGATCGTGCTTAATCTGATGGTGTGCGCCTGTTTTCTGGCGGCCGGATTGACCGAGTGGGGCATTACCCAGGTCGAACCGGAATTCTTCGAAGAGAGCAACGAGCCTTACATCCTGCGCATGGTGGTGCTGTTGCTGATGACGTTTTGCTGCTACGGCCTGCAGGTGCTTTTCGACAAGCAGCGTCGTGTGACGGAAGAGGCGATCGAGTTCGCGCAACGACAACAACAGTTGCAGTCGGCCGGCCGGCTGGCGGCCGAAATCGCGCACCAACTGAAGAACCCGCTGGGCATCATCAATAACGCGGCGTTCACGCTCCAGCGCACCGTCAAAGAAGGCAAAACCATCACCCAGCAGATCCGGATCATCCGCGAAGAAGTGGAGCGTTCGGACCGGATCATCACGGAATTGATGGGCTACGCCCGGCTGGTCGAAGGCCGCGTGGAAAAACTGGATATTGCCGAAGAGCTGGAAATGGCCATCTTGCGCGTGTTCCCACCGGCGGTGAAATACGATGTGAAGGTTCATCGCGACTATTCCCCGGCCCTGCCGCCGTTGTTGATGCAACGGATGCACCTTTCGGAAGCGTTCGTCAACCTGCTGCAGAATGCGCGGGAAGCCATGAACGGCCGCGGCAATATTTATGTCTCCGCGCGGATCGGGGAGAATTATTCCGTGGTGATCACCATAGCCGACGACGGCCCGGGCATTCCGCGCGACAAGGCCGCTCAGATTTTTGAGCCGTATTTCACCACCAAGGAGAAGGGAACCGGCCTTGGGCTGGCCATCGTGAGGCACAATACCGAACTGTACGGCGGAACGGTCGCCGTGGAATCGGAGCTTGGAAAGGGCACCCGGTTTGTTTTACAGTTCCCGGCGAAATCTGTGATGAAATTGCGCAAATAAATGAGTGTCAAACTGCCGCCGTTGCTGGTCGTCGATGACGAGAAAAACATGCGATTGTCGCTGGAAGCCGTCATGGCGGAGGAGGGCTACGAGGTCCGCGCGGTGGATTCCGCCGAGCAGGCCCTGCGGCTTCTGGAGCAGGAGGATTTTTTCATGATCATCACCGATGCGCGCCTCAACGGCATGAGCGGCTACGAGTTCCTCGGCCAGTTGAAATTAAAATGGCCCGGTCTGCCCGTGTTGATGATCACCGCGTTTGCAACGCCGAAACTGGCCGTCGAAGCGATCAAAGCCGGCGCGATTGATTACCTCGCCAAACCTTTTGCGCCGGAGGAACTGCTCCACGCCGTCGCCCGTTGCGCGGAGCGGCACCGGTTGATCCTGGAAAACCAGGAGTTGCGCGCGCGCGCCGGCGAACCGTACCGGCTGGACCAGATCATCGGCGATTCCGTCAAAATTCGCGAACTCCGCCAGTTGATCCAGACCGTGGCGCCGACGAATGCCACCGTGTTGATCCTGGGCGAGAGCGGCACGGGCAAGGAATTGATTGCGGGCGCGCTCCACACCTTGAGCCAGCGCAGCGCCGGCAACTACGTTCGAATCAACTGCGCGGCCATTCCCGAAACGCTGCTGGAAAGCGAACTCTTCGGCCACGAGCGGGGCGCGTTCACGGGCGCCTTGAAACAGAAGGCCGGCCGGGTCGAAGAGGCCGACGGCGGGACGATATTCCTGGACGAAATTGGCGACATGAGCCGCCCGTTGCAGGCCAAGCTGCTCCGCTTTCTGGAGGACGGGACATTTACCCGCGTGGGCGGCAATCAGGAATTGCGGGTCGAGGTCCGGCTGATCGCCGCGACCAATCGCGACATCATTGAGGCCATTCGCCAGAACTATTTCCGCGAGGACCTGTATCACCGGCTGAACGTGGTGCAATTCCGGCCGCCGGCGTTGCGGGAGAGGGTGGAGGACATCCCGGTGCTGGCGGAATATTTTCTCAAGCAGTTCCGGATCACGATGAACAAACCGATCAAGGCGATTTCCAAAGTCGCGCAGCAATTGCTCGTGGCCCACCACTGGCCGGGCAACGTCCGGGAATTGCGCAACGTGATCGAGCGGGCGGTCATTCTGGAAACGACGGAGGAAATTCAGCCGACGAACCTGCCCGATTTCCATCTCGAGACCCGTTTGCGCAAGGGCGAATTTCCCTCGGCGATGGCCGGAAGTTCGCTGGAGGAAGCCTTGTTTAATTTTGAGCGCGACTTGATCCTGAACCGGCTGGAACAGAACCACTACAGCCTGGCCAAAACCGCGGATCAGTTGAAAATTACCCGTCATGCGCTGCGTTATCGCATGCAACGATTGAACGTCAACATTGACGCCGGCCCCGACGACGACACAGTAGTGCCCACGCGAAGGGATTTTTCCTGATGACGATGTCTTCCGGTCTGTTGGCCCAATTGGACGGACTCAACCCGCTGAATCCGACGGCGCCTGTGGGGAGGGGCACCGGGTTGGTGTTCAAGGATGTGATGGTAATCATCGCCACGGGCCTGGCGCTGGGGCTCGTGCTGTTGCTGGGGACGAGATATTATCTGCGAAACAAAAAGCGCCGTCACCTTCGACACCACGAGGACCGTCCGGTTGATGCCCCGGTGGCCGCGCGTAACCAGGAGAAACAGGATGAGGAAGCGCGTCACCACCACCACCGAAGACGCCGACGTCGCCGCGAACATCGTCCGCGCAATCCGACGCTGGGAGAAACCGGCGGGTTGCCTCCGACCAAAACCGATCCGACGCTCAACCCGCCGCTGTGAGCGCGCACGTCAGCCAGTCGATCACGCGCAAAAGCGCCTCCAACCTTGCTTTGGCGTTTGTGCTCCTGCCGCGCGACAAGCGCGCCGGCATGGCCGCGCTTTACGCTTTTTGCCGTGAAGTGGACGATGTGACGGACGAAGAGTCGGCGCCGGTTGAGCAACGCCGCGCGCGGCTGGCCGCCTGGCGCGACGATCTCCGCAAAGCCTGCGAACAGGGCGCGCCCTCCTTTCCTGTCAACCGGGAACTCAAACCCGTCATCGCCCGTTACGGGCTGCCGTTCGCGCTCTTTGATGAACTGCTCCGCGGCGTGGAAATGGACCTCGATATCCAACGCTACGAGACCTGCGCCGAACTGGAGCAATACTGCTTTCGCGTCGCGTCGGTCGTCGGACTGCTCAGCATTGAAATTTTTGGCTATCACAATCCGCGCTGCCGCGATTACGCCATTTATCTTGGCAAGGCGCTCCAGTTCACCAACATCCTCCGTGATGTGCGCACCGACGCCGGACGCGGAAGAATTTATCTGCCGCTCGAAGAGCTGGAACGCTGCAAGGTCTGTCCCGAGGAAATTCTCAGCCTGGAATACTCCCCGCGCTTTCGCCAGGCGGCGGCCCGGGTCGCCGAACGCGCGCGGGACTTCTACCGGCTGGCGCGCCAGGCGTTGCCCGACGAAGACCGCCGTTCGATGGGCGCCGCCGAATTGATGGGCTCCGTTTACTGGCGCCTGCTGCAAAAACTCGAAGCGCAACAGTTCAACGTTTTCGACCCCACACCCACGCGCGTGGGCCGGGCCCAGAAAATTTTCCTCATTTTCCGCACCTGGTACCGGCTCTCCACGGGCGCGCTGGTCCCGAATTATGGAGCGCCCTGAGTTGCCCCTTAATCGTAATCTTAATCCTAATCCTGCTCTTAATCGCGATCGCCCATGGGGACGGAAGATTAAGATCATGATTAAGATTATGATTAAGAAGAAGATTAAGAATTCAACATGAGCCCGTCCCGCCGGCTCATCGTCAACGCCGATGATTTCGGCCGTTCGCATTCCATCAACCAGGCGGTCGTTCGCGCGCACCGCGAAGGGATCCTCACCACCGCCAGCCTGATGGTGAACGGCGAGGCGGCCGACGAAGCGGTTGAGCTGGCGCGACAGAATCCCCGGCTCGGCGTCGGTCTGCACTGCAGCGTGGTTTGCGGAACATCGGCGTTGCCCCCGGGCGAAATTCCCGGCCTGGTTGATGCCAGGGGCAACTTCGGCGATTATCCGATCGCGGCCGGGTTCCGCTATTTTTTTCGCCCGGAACTGCGCCGGCAGCTCGAACGGGAAATGGCGGCGCAGTTTGAAAAATTCCGCGCGACCGGCCTCACGCTCGACCACGTCAACGGACATCTCCATTTTCACCTGCACCCGACAATCTTCCGAATACTGATGCGCCACGCCGGCGACTGGGGCATCACGCACTTGCGGCTCACCCGTGATCCCTTCGGGCTGAACCTGCGGCTGGCGTCGGGACATCTGTTCTATCGCGCCAGTCACGCGCTGGTCTTTTCGCTGCTGGCGCCGCGCGCCCGCCCCGCCTTGCGCCGGCGTGGCATCAGGCATACTTCGGCTGTCTTCGGCCTGCTGCAAAACGCGCGCGTGGATGAGCGGTATCTCACGCGACTGATCCCGCGGTTGCCCCCGGGTGATTCGGAGCTTTACTCCCATCCGTCACTCGACGAATTTAAGAATGAATTCGATGCCTTGATCAGCCCGCAAGGGCGCTCGCTCGTCGAGGAACACCGTGTGCAATTGATTCGTTACCGGGATTTGTGAGATGACCAAAGTTTTGCTCGTTCTGTTGATTGCGCTCGTGCTCGAAGCGATCGGCGTTGTTTATCTGAGTCGCGGCCTCAAACAGGTCGGCGAGGTGGAAAAGGTCACGGTCGGCGAAGTGGCCCGCGTCATTCGACGGGGCATCGTCAATCCCAGCATTTTGTTCGGCGTCGCGCTGGAAACCGTGTTCTTCGGCGCGCTGCTTTATCTGCTCTCGCAACGCGACGTCAGTTTGATCTGGCCGCTGACGGCCCTGGGCTTCGTGCTGACCGCCATCGCGGCGAAATTCATCCTGCACGAGGATATTCATTGGACCCGCTGGATGGGCGTCGCTCTCATCGTCATCGGCGCCGCGCTGGTGACGTTCAGCGAGAAAATGAAACACAAGCCGCTGGGCGCCGCGCCCGCAGCCATGGGATCGTCAATCAACGGGGAGTAGTGGCACGGGCGTCTCGCCCGTGTGTTCATTGCCCTGTTCGGACGGGCGGGACACCCGTGCCACTACGTCACGCTGCCGGGAAATTTGCGAGGAGTTTGGCCAGGACCTCCGCCAGCTTTTCGGCGGCCACCTGTGTTTGCTTTTGCAGTCTGAGCAACGCGTTGACTTTTCCCGGCGACTTCAACAGCGCCAGCGCCAATTTGCCGAAGCTGAAATTTTGCTCCCCATCGAGGAACAGATTGAAATCGAGCGGCAGGTCCTCCTGGGCGACATCGGAAATGACGCGCACAGTGGCGCTGGGGATCTTGCATTCGCCGCAAACCGCGCGAATGACACCCGATTCCATTTCAACGGCGTCGGCGCCGGTGCTTTGCCGCAACGTTTGCTTTTCTTTCACCGTCACGGCGATGCGGTCAGCGCAGTGAAATCGGACAGGTCTTGCGCCTGCGGCCAGGAGGGCAGGGGAGAACAGCACCGGTTGTGCGGTAGCGTTCTGCCCCACAAAACCCACCCCTGACTCCTCCCGGGAGGGGAACTGCCCGCGCGCATCCGAAATCTGTTTCCCATCCCGTGGAGCGGCCGGGGGTGGGTTCGCGGTGTCCATCAAATCCTCATCCGCGGAAAAAACCACTGTGCCGATCGTCAACGCGGGATCCAATCCGCCGGCAAAACCGCAGCTCAACACCAAGCCGGGCGATTGCCCGTTCAACGCGTTGCGCAACTTCTTTGCGGCGGCGCGCTGCCCGATGCCGGTCAACAGAACCCGCAAATCCGGGCGTGAGCCGAT
>DASPXS010000014.1:0-6376 GCA_035637175.1 Haliangiales bacterium
CCTTGGCACGAGCCACTGCGACCGCCGCGTTTTCGAGCAAACACTGGCGGACACGCTCGTGTGGCTGTGGCGCGGCTACCACGCTGGTTGAGTGGTCTGAGACGCGAACACGGTGTCGTTCGGACCACGAGGCGCCGTGAACAGCGCGCTCCCGGCAATCTGAACGGGATTGCGTCTTCCAGCCCAGGCTTGGCGGTCAACGCCTGCGTCACGTGCGTGTCCACGAATGGAAGCAGCGTCGTTCGGCCGCCCAAAGCTATTCGGCGAGCAGGGCCTCAACGGCTTTCACCAACTCCGGACCGCGAACCCCGCGAAAGCGAATAATGCCTCGGCCGTCGATGACCCAAACGTTCGGCCAGCTCTGCACATTCCACGCCCTGGCAATTGGGCCATCGCGCTTGTCCCAAATGTTCGGCCACGTGATGTCGTACTTGGCGAATCCTTCGCGGGCACGTTTCAAATCCTCGTCACAACTGACGCCGATGAACGCCACCGGCTGGCCTTCCATGCGCTGGACGAACTGCGCGTGTTCCAGCGCGTCGCTGTAGCCGCAGCACCAGAACACGAGCACGACGATCTTGCCCTGGTAATCGCGTAAACGGATCCGCTCGCCATCGAAGCCAACGCCTTCCGCATCCGGCGCCGGCATGCCGACGAGCAACCGGCGCAGTTCGTCGATCTCCGTTTTTGCCTTCCCCGCGAGGTCGATCGCATAAGCCTCCCTGGCTTTGCCGAATTCGTTGACGACGCGCTCGAACAGTTTCATGGCTTCGGCGGTTGCCTTCTTGTCTTGTCCGAACCGCGCCTGCTCCTTCTTCATCGTCGCGAGCAAAAAGCACGCATTCGCGCGCACTTCGGCGCTGGGGTTCCTGGCCAGAAACGATTCGAGCAAGTTCGTCGAGCAGCGATAGCGCGCGCTCTCCAGTCGCTTGCAAAGCGCCACCACGTTCGTGTTCCGGAGATGTTCGCGTTCAATCACGCGCGCGGCTTTCTCGACTTCAGGGCCGTCGGGTGTGTTGAACAAAATCCATTGGGCGGCTTCGAACGCCTGCGCCGACGCGGAGACGTCGTCGAGCAGCGGGAGCAGGTCGGCCAGGTCGGGTGCCGGCTCGGGCTCGCTACCCCTTCGCGGCAAGTCGTCTGAAAGGCCCGCGCCCGTCCAGAAGCCGATGCCCCGCCGCGACCGCGCGTCAATGACACTCGTGCCGACCTTCATCCCAAGCCCGGCGAGCGTCCAAGTGGACGCCGGGACCGCCAGGTTGAATTCGACGGCCGAGAGCAGATAGCGAATCTCCGTCCGCGGCTTTCCATCCCGGTGATCCTTCGCAATAACTTCGGCGGGAATCGGACCGCCGGACCGATCATAGCGCGAAAGCACGACATTTTGCCCATGAGCTTGTTTCAACAAACGCTCCGGACGCGCGGCATCGATCCAAAAATCGAGCAGTTCGTCATGCTTGGAAAGGACCTGCACTCGCCATGCGGGTTTTCCCTCCACCGATTCTTTGCCCATGAGCTTGACCGATTTCGCCTCTTCGTAGGCCAGACAACTTCGGACCGTGCTTTCGATGAACAACGACACGCGCAGGCCGAAGCACTGCGGGTTCGTGAGGAACTCAGCCGTTCCCCGGCGTGCGTCGTTAATCTCGGCGGTTTGGGGCCGGCCGTCCGATTCGCGGTACTGCAGCAGCGCGGCGCCGTCGTAAATACTGACGACATGCGCTTCGAACCCTTTGAGCAATCCGGCTTTGACGGCCGCTTCGCGATCCAGTCCTTGCTCGCGGATCTTCTTCTCAGACTCGTCAGAACCTACCGAGGTATATGCATACTCGCGCGCGACGGAATCGAAGCGGGCCTTTGGCGCGTCGAACACGGCGACAATGTGTTTATAGTTCGTTTCGCCGATGAAAAAATGCGTGACCTGCACATCGAGTTCCAACGTGCCGGATTGAATTCGCTCACGCGCGCGCGCCACGGCCCGGAGCAATTCAACCGGGTCGGGATCATTTTCTGCCACGGTTCCGGTCTCCTGCTCCGTCGGCGTTGCCGGCGATGGCCGCGCGGCGCGCGGATCACGGGTATCGGGAGACGGACTCACCGTGAGCGCCAGGTGTCCGTGGTGAGGACGAGTCGCAAAGAATGCGCCGGTCGCGATCAGGACTGTCCCTGCCGCAGCGAGGCCCAGCCGGGTCCGCCAGATATTGAGAAGCATCATGCCAAAGCTTGTGCCGGCGCTGACGGCGACCGGCACCGGCCAACTCACGCATAAGAGCGCCGCGACGAGCGAGGCTGGAGCCGCCACGATGGCGCGCTCGGTCAGCAAGGCGCCCAACGCCGCGGCGCCGCACGCCGCGCCTTTCACGGCCACGCGCTCGCGCAATCGCTCCAGCGCGCGGCTCACGCGCATCTTCGCCGCGTCTTCACTGATGCCAAATGCGGCGCCAAGTTCCCGCATCGAGTGGTGCTCGAAGAAGCGGAGCAAGATGACCTGTCGTTCTGCGTCCGTGAGTTGATTCAGCGCCTCGTCGACCACCGGCGCGATTTCTTTCCAGACGGCATCATCGGCGTTTGTTTGCATGGCGGCGGCGTGTTCTTCCCTGACGCGGCGACGGTTTTCGACGCGCCAGAGGTCGATGGAAACGTGGACGGTGGTCCGATGAAGCCACGCCACGAGCGCGGCATCGTCCCGCAATTCCGGCGCCGTGGAGGCAAGCCGGATGAAAACCGATTGCGTGGCGTCCTCGGCCGCCGCCTCGTTCCCCAGTCGCCTGCGCGCCGCGGAAAAGACGAGGTTCGTGTAGCGCCGAACGAGTTCGCCAAACGCCTTGTCCGATCGGCTTTTCCTGAACTCGGCCAACAGATCAGTTCCGTTCATTCAACTCTATAATCGTCGCCGTTTCGCCGAAGGTAACGAACGGGATGGCTGCCCGCGGGCACCTGATGCGCGTCTGGCAAAATTGCCGCCATCGTCAGGAAACCAAAGTTGAGCGAACGTGCCAGGTTAGATCATTCGTTTCTCCTCTGTGCTGACGACGTAACCTCCTCCACGCGAACCTGGAGGCGTGTGACGTCCGTGGCTCCGGTGTGGCCGGTGCGCTCGACCGAAACATTGGAGTCACAATAGCCCTACCTCCCGCTCTATGATCAGGATTTCTTGTTGTTTGAGCTCTTTCTTCAAATGTTCCTTGAAATTGACCAGGAAGTGGCGCGAGCCAACCGGGTCCTGACTGATGACCCGGTAAATCACGATCTCATCGCGATAGGTCATGTCTCCAAATTTCCAGAAGCCCTGATTGGGCTGCGGAAAATAAGTCAACCCTTCAAATTGCTCCAAGAGGCGGGCCTGCACGTCCTGGAACTTGGCCGCTTCGATAGGGGTACCGTCGTTGTAATAAAGCGGAATAAAAACATCATACTCTTTCACCCGCGACCTCCTCCAGGCTTGGGGCGATGGCCTCGCGGCTCAGCTCGGAAAATCGGATGTCGGCCTTGCGCAAAGCCCTCAGTGCATCTTGGGAGAGCACGTAAGTACGCTCGCGCAACACCATGCCCGGAGAATGGCGCAAGAGAATCGGCAAGGCCCTTGCCTCATCCTCTCTGCTGAGTTGAATAATGACTTTCATACTAAAGTTGTAGCTTCTTTGGGAACTTGGCGCAATGCCACAATAACTGGTATGCTTTGCCGCTTCCGTTTCCCGGATCTGCTGCTGAACACACGCTTTTGTCCCATTTTGACCCTTTCGCCCGCACGGGCCGCTGGGTCGATGGATTTGAGATGCGCGTAACGATAATACCAGCCTTGCGAATCGAGCACGTAAACGTAGTCGTAATCCCCATGCGGCTTGTAGAACGGAGCATCCGCGTATTCCGGAAGCGCCTTGCCGCCCGCGGAAACGACCAACCCCTCGCAGGCCGACAGTACATCCACCATTCCTTCACAACCTCCGATGTCCAGACCGGAATGGTAATAAATCTCGCGGCGAGATGGCGACTCGCCGCCGTCAATGTATGCAGGCTCGTTGCCCATTTGAGTCGAAGTGGCAAACCAGCGCTGTCTGGCCGGATAAACAAACGTGCCCGAAACCAACCAGGGCGAACCTTCTGGCCAAAGCCGGAGACGCGCGTCTTTGTCCAGACCCCACGAATCTTCCCAGCGGTCGCGATTCTTGTAATAGCCTTGGGTGATGGGGCAATCAATTTGCACTCCCGCGAACGTCACCGGGAGGTGATAGGTAGCGGACACGAGGTTCGTCACGGCGCCGTTGATTTCGACTTTCACTTCGGCGCGGCGAACGGCGTCGCGCGCGCTGTCGCGCGTTTCAGTCACCGCGAGCAGCTTAACTTTCGCGCTGGCGCCATCCGCGAGCTTGAGCTCCTGTGTTTCGCCGATGTCGAGATCGACCGTGCGGAATAGCGGTTGCGAAGCTTCCGCTGGCGCAAGGACGTTGGATAGCACTGGAATGGCGAGCAGAAAGCAAAGATGACGGATCGGGAAAGCCGGCATTGCGATAGTGTATCACCGAGACTTTGGCGAGCAATCCCAGAACGGTAAACCTCGCGCGGCAATTCGATTCTGCCAACCGCCGCGGAGTGGTGTCGAGGGTCGGTCCAGTTATGCTTTCCCACGGCCAACCCGACGCCGCGTTGGATGACTGCCACGGCATGGCGGGTGGATCTCCCGGAAACCCGGCCTGCACACGTGTCTCCGCCTAGCCAATCGCTTCGACCTGAATTTGCCTGTGAATCACGCTGGCTCCTGATAGGATGGCCATCATGCATCGGGTCCTTTTGCGAACGACGTGGTGCAGCATCTGCGTGTCGTTTTCGCTGTTCATGGCGGCGGACGTGTTCAGCGCCGACTCCGAAGGCGTCACTCCGTGGCGTCAGGACCAGCCGCCCAACCCACCGTACTCACCGCAGGAGGCCATCAGCAAAATGACCGTCCCGGAAGGCTTCACCGTTGAACTCGTCGCCGGCGAACCGGACATCGTGAATCCCATCGCGATGAGTTTCGATGATCGCGGCCGCATCTGGATTACTGAAAGCGTCGAGTACCCGCGCAAGCCGGCGGGCGTCGGCCGCGATCGCGTGAAAATTCTTGAGGACACGGACGCCGATGGGCGCGCCGACAAAGTCACCGTTTTCGCGGAAGGGTTGAACATTCCGACGGGCGTGGCGGCTGGCTACGGCGGCGTGTGGGTGCTCAATGCGCCCGACCTTCTTTTCATGCGTGAGAAGGACGGCAAGGAAGACAGTCGCGAAGTGGTGGTCAGGGGTTTCGGCCGCACCGATACACATGAGCTGCCGAACTCGCTGACGTGGGGACCGGACGGGTGGCTCTACGGCTTGAACGGCGTGTTCAATCAAAGCCGCGTTCGCTCGAACAACCGCCAGGAATACAAATTCAATTGCGCGCTCTGGCGAGTGCATCCGCGCACGCGCGAGTTCCAGATCGTCTCCGAAGGCACGAGCAATCCGTACGGGATCGCGTGGGACGTCGAGGGCAGCGCGATTGTCGAGGCGTGTCATTGGGCGAACGATCATCTCTTTCACTTCGTCGAGACCGGCCATTACCAGCGGCAGGCGGGCGCGTTCCCACCGTTCACGATTCCGATCGGTTCGATCACGGACCACGGGCATCAGAAGACGGCCTACTGCGGCATAACATTTCTCGACACCGACGCGTATCCGCCGCAATTCCGCGAGCGCATCTGCGTGGGCAACATTCACGGCGGCGCGATCAACGTGGACCGGTTGCAACGCGACGGCGCGACCTACCTGGCGAAAGGCGAAGCCGATCTTTTCACCGCGAACGATGCGTGGTGCATGCCGGTGGCGCTGAAGATCGGGCCGGACGGGTGTCTTTACATCCTCGATTGGTACGATCGTTATCATTGCTCGCAGGACGCCGCGCGCGATCCCGAGGGTGTGGACCGGCTCAAGGGACGGCTCTACCGGCTGCGCTACCAGAACACGCCGCGCGCGCCGGCGATGGATCTCGCGAGGGAAAGCGACGACCAACTGATTGCGCGGCTGGCGGGCGGGAACATTTATTTCCGCGAAACGGCACAGCGGATTTTGACGGAGCGGTTGGGGAACGTCGCCGCCTCGGCTGCATCGGCTGGCGCCTCGCCAGCCGAATCGGGTGGACGAAGAAATGTGCCCGGCAAGAACGCTGTCCCCGGCGGGCCGCGACAGGGTGTGAGGACACACCGCCCTGCCGAACTGCGAGCGAAACTGGAACAGATCGTACTTGGCGCGAGCCCCTTCACTCGGCCTTCCGCGTTCGCCAAGGCTACCGCGGACGGATCGGCCACGCCCTCCTCCTCGGAGGGAAAGACGGATGGATCGAGGGGGTCGGCTGTTACGAATGTCG
>DASPXS010000015.1:0-17036 GCA_035637175.1 Haliangiales bacterium
AATATGGACCCCCGCGCCCATTCGCGCGAAGTCCAGCGTCTCGTCGAGTTTTGGTTCGCTATGAATTTCCGCGGGGATACCGGCCGCGACCAGGCGCTTTTTCAGCAATTCCGCCTCGGCGAGCGAGTTGAATGCGGCCACAGTGACGGTTTTCATGGCGGCAACCTACGCGCGTTCCCATCAAAAGTAACGCTTAAAAAGCTGCCTGCGCCCCGCAAAGATTTATTGGCCATCTTGAGCCGGTCTGATATTAAGGGGCCGTTCCAAAAGCGACAACCTCACGATCAGTCAACGCGGCTCATGCAAACATATCTACCAGGTGACATCCGAAACTTCGCCATCGTCGGCCACGCGTCGTCCGGCAAAACCGTGTTGAGCGAGGCCATGCTGGTTTGCGGCGGTGTGATCCACCGGATGGGCAGTATCGCCAACGGCACGACCGTCTCCGATTATCATGTGAGCGAACAGCAGCGCCAGATTTCCGTGCACGCCTCGCTGCTCCACACCGAATGGCTGGGGAAAAAATTCAACCTGATCGACACCCCGGGTTATCTCGATTTCATCAGCGAAGGCCTGGGCGCGCTGCGGGTCGGTGATTTCGCTTTGGTCGTTGTTCACGCCAACCACGGCGTCGGCGTGGGCACCGATCAGGTCTGGAGTTACGCCACCCAATACGGCATCCCGAAGATGATTGTGGTCAACGCCATGGACAAGGACCAGGCGAATTTCCAGAAGGTCTTCGCTCAATGCCGCGAACATTTCGGCGAACGCGTTTTCCCGATGAACTGGCCGATCAATCCCGGCCCCGGGTTCAACACCGTCCTGGATGTCATGCGCAACGAGATCGTCACCTATCAGAAGGACACCAGCGGCAAATTCCAGGAAGCGCCAGCGACCGGCGATTGGGCGGAAAAAGTCAGCCAACTGCACAAACAATTGATTGAATACATCGCCGAATCCGACGACTCGCTGCTCGAGAAGTTCTTCGACAAAGGCAGCCTGAGCGAGGACGAACTGCGCGCTGGCGTTCACGCGGCGGTGCAAAAGCAGTCATTCATCCCGTTGTTCTGCACGTCCGCCGAAACCAACGTCGGCGTCGCGCGCCTCATGGATTTCATCGCCAAGTATGGCTCCTCGCCGGTTGACCGCGAAAAGGTGAAGGCGGTTGACGCCAATGGCAACGAAACACAGATCGCCCTCGGCGGAGCGGAACCGGTCCTCTACGTCTTCAAGACGATGAGCGAAGCGCAGTTCGGCGAACTCTCCTTCTTCCGGCTCTACTCCGGCTCGGTGAAGGTCGGGACCGAACTGTTCAACAGCGACCGGCGAATGACGGAAAAGGTGGGCCAGATTTACATTCTCAATGGAAAGAACCGAACGCCGGTCAACAGCCTGAACGCCGGCGATATCGGCGCGGTCGTCAAATTGAAAGACACGCACACCGGCAACACCCTGTGCAGTGCGCGCCTGATCGTCACGCTGCCCAAAGTCGTCTATCCCAAACCCAACGTTCACGCCGCGCTGAAACTGAACTCCAAGGGTGACGAAGACAAAATCGCGACCGGCCTTGCCGCGCTGCACGAAGAGGACCCGACTTTTCTCTACCACGTGGATTCGGAGTTGCATCAGACTGTGATGTCGGCCCAGGGCGACCTGCACCTCGCCGTGCTCACCGACCGCCTGAAACGCCGTTACAAGGTCGAGATTGAACTTGTCCCGCCGAGGATTCCGTTCCGCGAAACCATCAAAGGCCGGGCCGAGTCCAAATACCGGCACAAAAAGCAGACGGGCGGCGCCGGCCAGTTTGCCGAAGTCTGGATGCGCATTGAACCCCGGGCCCGCAACACCGGCGTCGAATTCACCCAAACCCTCTCCGGCCAGAACGTGGACCGCGTTTATGTGCCCTCCGTCGAAAAGGGAGTCCTGTCGGCCTGCGCCGAGGGCGTTCTCGCCTCCTACCGGATTGTGGATGTGAAGATCGATTTTTATGACGGCAAAATGCATCCGGTGGACTCAAACGACATCTCGTTTCAGATTGCCGGCAAAGAGGCGTTCAAGGAGGCGTTCACCAACGCCCGGCCGTGTTTGCTCGAACCGATCTTCAACCTCGAAATCAAAATCCCGGAAGACGCCCTGGGCAAGGTCATCGGCGACCTCTCCAGCCGGCGCGGAAAAATTCTGGGAATGGACTCCGACGGCTCGTTTCAGGTCGTCAAAGCCCAGGTGCCGGCGATGGAGCTTTACCACTACGCCACCACTGTTCGCTCACTGACCGGCGGCCGGGGCATCCACACCGAGGATTTCAGTCACTACGAAGAAATGCCGCGCGAACTCGAACAAAAAGTCATCGCTGAAAGCAAGAATCGAAAATTGACGGAGCATTGAAGACGATTCATTTCCGGTCGGACCTTGCGGATTCCCCCGTTCGTCAGGCGCCGGTCACATCAGGCTTTCCTTTCGGGATGGTCAATGCCGGACTTTTTCCCACTTCATCAGCTTTCCGTCCGCGCCAAACGTCAAGCGCAGATACTGGCCCGAAGGCGAACTCCCGACCGTCTGGCCCACGCCCACAGCGGTGCCCCCGCTGTAAAAGCCGCTTCCGACTCCGAAAGAAACGCTGGAATTGTGCTTGAGGAACCATTCCGCCACGGTTGAGCCGTCGCTCAATTTGGTCGATTTATCCGGCGGACCCATCTCCGCCACGGCTTGATCGTAGGTGAAATTGCCGATCCGGCTGTTCCAATCCACCTTGGGCGTCGAAGCACAGCCGGCAAGCAGGCCGCCCGCCAGCAAGGAGATCAGCAAATGCCAGCCGAATTTCTCGAAACGAAGGCACGCGTTCATGCCGCCAGACTACCTCAATCTTTGGCGAAAGCAATCCGGGGAAGCGGCCCCATCACACGCGACGCAGAATCCCGACACCGGTTTCCAGCTCAAGCGAAAGTGCGTCGCTATTCATTGATTCCCCACCGCGAAGCGATTGGGGGCCGATGAAGAATACTATCCAGCAGGGAAGTTACCTTTTCCGCCCGATGGGTGATGGTTTCGATCGTGGTATCCAGGTCGCCCAGCGGGGCAACCATCACTTGAGGCAGATAATCGATGTTGACGCGCTGGGCCACCTCGCGCAGATAAACGTGAATGGGGGTAAGACCTTTGAGCTGATCCTCCCCGGTTCCAATCATAGCCACGAGGACGGCGTTCCCCGGCTGCCGGCGCGGAAGCCAGGTCTCGAGCCACCGCTGAACGGGGAGCGGCAGTTCTCGACCCGGGTGGGCGGAAATGAGTATTAAATCGGATTGCGTTGCCGCATTGGCCGCCGCTATGGCGATCTCGCCGTCCCGCAAAAAATCGAAACGCCACCAGGTAAAATCAAATTCGACGTCCCGCCAAAACTTTTGCACGAGCCGATCACAAACCTGAAGCGCGCGATCGCGGGTTGTGGAATCTTCATAAGCGACGAGAGCCGAAACCACCTCTCCTTTTTCCGAGAGATTGTCAGCTTGGGGTTGAGTGAGCAAGTTATTCATAATGTCGAACGCTGCATTTTGTGAACTCCACACGAAGAATAGCCGAAGACGTGCAACGGCATCAAGCAAAATAACTTCGTTTAGGTTACCGGTTGTGCAAGGGAATCTTATTCACCTTTTGTTCACCGCGTTCTCTCCAAGCTGCTCACTGCGTGGAAGACGAGGTTCCGCCTGCGGGCCAGACGATCGACGACCGCCTATTCCCGTTGCCCACCGTCTTGGCACCATGATAGATTCCGATACAGCGATGGCCGATATCGTCCTTAGCACGCTCAACGCGAAGTACATTCACGCGGCCTTTGGCCTGCGTTACCTGATGGCCAACCTGGGCCAACTGCAGTCCCGCGCCTGCCTGGTCGAGTTTGACATCAACCACCGTCCGCTGGATGTCGTGGAGGTCCTGCTCGCCCGCCAACCCCGAATCGTCGGGTTGGGGGTTTACATCTGGAACGTCGCTCAAACGACGGAAGTAATTCGCACACTCAAACGGGTCCGGCCCGACATCACCGTTGTGATCGGGGGGCCGGAGGTCAGCTTTGAAGTCGATGACCAGGACATTGTGCGCCTGGCCGATTACCTGATCACCGGCGAGGCCGACCTCCAATTTGCCGAGTTGTGCGGAGAATTGCTGGCCGGCCGGCCGCCAGGGCAAAAGATCATCGCAGCCGATCTGCCCGACCTCAACGAGTTGACCCTTCCTTACGGGTTTTATACCGACGAAGACGTCGCGCATCGGGTGGTTTACGTCGAAGCCTCGCGCGGCTGTCCCTTTTCCTGCGAATTCTGCCTCTCGTCACTCGACATTCCGGTGCGCCAGTTCCCGCTGACCGCACTGCTCGAGGCGTTCCAACGGTTGCTCGACCGCGGCGTGCGCCATTTCAAATTCGTGGACCGCACGTTCAATCTGAACCTCCAGGCCGGCAAAACGATTTTGCAATTCTTCCACGAACGGCACCGTCCCGGTCTGTACCTCCATTTTGAAATGATTCCCGACCGGCTGCCGGACGCCTTGCGCGAAATCATCGCCCGCTTTCCGCCGGCCGCGTTGCAATTCGAAGTGGGCATTCAGACGTTCAATCCGGAGGTCACCCGGTTGATCAGCCGCCGGCAGGACTACGACAGGCTGGCCGACAATCTCCGTTTTCTTCGCTCCCGGACCGGCGTTCATGTTCATGCCGACCTCATCGTGGGGCTGCCCGGGGAAACGGTGGAAAGCTTCGCGAAGGGTTTCGACCGGTTGGTGGCGCTCCGTCCCCAGGAGATCCAGGTCGGAATATTGAAACGGCTGCGTGGCACGCCGATTTTCCGCCATGACGTGGAATGGCAGATGGTCTATGATCCGAATCCGCCCTACGAAATCCTCCAAAACAAACTCATCGACTTCGCCACCGTGCAACGCCTGCGCCGGTTCGCCCGTTACTGGGACCTGGTCGGCAACAGCGGCAATTTCGTTGAAACCACCCCGTTGATTTGGAGCACAACCCATTCCCCATTCGCCGCCTTCCTGCGCTGGAGCGACTGGCTCTACGCCCGGATTGGACGTCGATCCGGCATCGCGCTGCCGCGTCTGGTGGTGTTATTGTTTGAATTTCTGACCAAAGAATTGGGCCTCGATCCGCCAGCGGTCGCCAAAACTCTGTGGCGCGATTACCAGTCCGGCGGACGATCCGACCCGCCTCCCATTCTGCGGAATTACCTCGAGAACGTTGAACGGCTTTCCTCGCGCCGGTCCGCGGCGGGTGGCCTGAAGCGGCAGGCGCGACACCTGGCCAACGTCCCGCCCGGGTAGCGTTCCCTTCGGTCAAAGCAAGACCTCGCCCGGGCTAAATCAGGTTAAGCTGCCGCGCCCAGGAATCGGCCTCTTCGGGCGAGGAATCGAAAGGATTCAGCAGGTTCAGCGAGTTCACCCCTTCCGCATCGATCACTTCCCAGTCCACAAAATAACGGATGTGCTGGTTTTTGAGCATCTTCATGATCCGCGAACGGGCCTGGGCGCGAGTGTTGCCCGGAGCCGCGCGCATGGCATCGGCAATATCGGAGGGAGGGATGTCCCAGGCGAAGGGCGTCTGGGCCAGGGCCATACCGAGATTCCGACCCGGATCAACGTGATGAAACTCCAGGTCCTGCGCCTTCAGCCAGGGGTCGTTCCAACTGATATTCTCGCGTTCCATGAACTGCCGGAACAGCCAGCGCTTGGTGATCCAATCCACTTTGCCCACCAGAATCTCCGGTCGTGTGGCCAGCGCCGAAAGCGCTTCGTCCCAGACGCGCAGGACAATATCGGTCTCGTTGTCGCGGCCGAAGAACTCGTTCCGGCCTGCTTCCAAAAACTTGAACAGCAATTCAACCGCGTTCGCGCAACGCCCGTCCACCAGCGGCACCAGCCACGGCCCGTCCGGTTGATGGGACAAATTGCGAAAGGTCATCACCGCGTCGGCCAAAACGATCTTGGGCAGTCGATCCATCTCCAGCAGATCGAGCACCAGCGCCGTCGTTCCCACCTTCAACAGCAGAGACGTGGGCAACACGTTCGTGTCGCCGTGCAACAGATGGAGCCGACGGTATTTCCGCGCATCGGCCAGCGGTTCGTCGCGCGTGTTGATAATCGCGCGGTTGAACTGCACCCACTCAAAGAGGTCGTTGTTGATGTAGTCCGCCCGCTGGCTGATTTGAAAATGGCTGTCCGTGCCGTGCCGCAACAAATCGCCGCGCAACTCCGCGCCGGGGGTTGAACCGACGCGGCCCGACCCCGCGAAGAGCAACCGCAGCGTCAAAAACGCCAGCAGGGCGAGGACGTTGTTCTCGGACAACGGGGCGGAGCGGCGCACCAGATAGTTTTCGTGGCAGCCGAAGGTCGCGCCGGAGTAATGGTCCACATTATTGCGAATAAAGCTGACCTGCTCGGACAGGTGCATTTCCTTGAGCGCCTGCAACAGGATCGCGTCTCCGGCCCGATCGTAGCGCAGCAAATCAATCAACGAGAGACACTCGGGCGTGCAATACTCCAGATGGCCCATGTCCACGTAAGCGCGTCCGCCGTTGAACAAAAAACCGCCGTTGCCCGCCGGCTCGTCCCAGTCGCGCTGGTGCATGTCCGCCAGACCGAACCGGTTTTTTTCAAAAATCCAGTTGCGCACCCGGCCCACGGCGCTGGGCGGACCGGACGGGTCGTTGGTCAAACAACCAAACTCCGTTTCCAGGCCAACGATGCGGTTCATAAGCCTAACTGCGCGGGCGTCAGTTCTTCGTAGCGGGCGCGGCGCTCGCCCTTGCGCGCCAGCCAGCCGGCTTCCACCGTTCGGCCATTGACTGCCTTTCGCCAGCCGTCGCGGCGTTCGGCTTCCGACGGCAAGCCGTCAACGAAAGGCTTGTTTTCCGTGAGACACCACCACGCCTGCAACAGAACTTCGACCATTTCATTGCGGTTGAGCTTGTCGCCGAGCGTTTGATTCAGCCAGGTCCGCGCCGCCGCTTCCGGCTCAGGCTGACTGGCGGCGACCACGACCCCCTTCGTATGCAGTTGGAAGGCGCCGTCAAAATGAAGCCGGGCGATCAAATCCTGACCCGGTTCGCCGCCGACCTCCGCCAGCAACAATTCGACCAGAAACGGCGCGCTGAAAATCTGCTCGAAATTCGTTTTCAATTGCGGGCTCAAGCCAAAACCGATCAGTCGCCGCAGGCTCACATCTTCCGGCGCGCGATTGAAGGCTTCCAGATGCGCCGCGTCAATCGCCGCCTGGCGGATTTTTTCGATGTCCGCCGGGTGGCCCAGCCCGGCCAGCGCGTGGCGGTCGAACAGCTCGAACACCTTCGAATGGCCGGTGCCCACGCCGAGCAGCAGGATACCCTCGGCTGAAGACGCGGCAAAAACAGGCGAGCCGCCTTTGAGCTGCTCGCGCACGTATTCGCGGCGATTCCCGATGGCTTCCAGCCAGCGATAGGGTTCTTCGGTCATGTCTTCAACAATTGGGCCTGTTGTTCGGCCGTGATGTTTTCCACCCCGGAGCCGCGCAGCACTTTTACCGTGGCGAACGTATGCGCGTCCGGATTCACGCCACCGGTGGCCGAATCAAATTCGGCCGCCACCATCAGCAGCCGCAAAGCGAACTGCACCGCCTGTTGCAGATTCATCCGGCTCGGGCGCGGCTGACCGTAGCGGTCCTGAAAACTCAAGATGCTGCGGATGGTCGTCGCGCCCGAGCCGGACGCCGCGTAGCCGACCGCGTGAAATTGCGCGCCGAGCGGATCATAGAAATAGATCTGCGGCTCCGGCGGTGAGACGGTCCGGTCCACGCCGGCGAACAGAGGCATCACCACCCCGACGCCTTGCATCGTCATCGGCAGGTTTTCCCGCAACAGCCGGGCCAGGGCCCGGACCTTGGCCGGCAGGCTGAGCGCCTGCAATTGGCTGCGCCGATAATATTCGAACGAGGTCTCCAGCACGCGGGCCATCTCAAACGCGGTGGCCGGCACACCGGCGATCGCCAGCAACGACGTGGCATCCAGTTCCAGGACCTTATCAACCCGATCGGTGACGATGACATTGCCGGCAGTGGCCCGGCGGTCGCCGCCCATCAACACGCCGTCCGCAAAATGAAAGGCAAAAACGGTGGTGGCCTGCGTTTGAGCGGGCGCCTCCGGGGAGGGGGCGGCGCGTGTCGACGAAACAGGATGACGGGCGAGCAAAGAAAGAAAGTCGCCCGCGATCGGAGAATGATCGCTCATTGGCCGGTGCGTTGGCGGTAGCGACGCGCCTGGTCGGGATCGACCTTGCGCATCCGCTTGAGCAATTCATCCACGTTGGGTTTGTCCACTTTCGGCGCGCTGGGGCCCTCACCGCTTCCCCCCGGCCCCGAGGGCGCCGTTGGACGAGTTTTCTGCGATTGGTCAGGCATATCTTGGGGTTACAATGGCACGTTACGAAAGAATTCGCAAATCCTCCGGCGACCGGGCCGCGTCAATGACCCGGCTGCAACGCAGCACGTCCTCCGGAGCGAACAAATCGAGCAGCGAAATCTTAATCGGTCCCTCGCGGCCTTGCAAGGTTATGTGGTCCCATTGCGCGGCCGTCACTGCCGAAGCGAATTTCTGAATGCACTTGCCGCGCACGGTCGCGCGAGTCGTGGGCGGCAGGGTCACCGCGCGACGCACCGTCGCTTCATCCGGCACACCACGGATCGCGCCCGATTGTTCCAGGCCGTAGTACAAACCTTCCGACATGTCGAGCCGGTGATATTCCAGGTCCAGACTTTGCAGCCACGGGTCGCCGTCCGCCAACTTTTGCGTCCTTTGAAAATCGCGAACCAGTCCGAGCTTGGCCACCCAGTCGAGCCGGTTACGGCAACGCATCACGTCCGTCTCCAGGTCGTTCAGCACCGTTTCCCAGTCCGCGACCAGCGTCGCCTTGGCCGGCAGCGACAGATCGCAGACCTCGCGGACGGCCGACAGGTAGGCCCGCTGCGCCGCCAGCGCCGTCCCGGTCTGGCCGCCTTCCAGCGCGATTTCCCAACGAAACCGCGGATCGCGTGAAATGGCCGTCAAAGCCGACAGCGGGTCCGCCAGCACCGGATAGATTCGCTTCGGGTCCAGCACCAGCGCCTCCAGGACCAGCGCGGTGGCACCGACTTTGAGCCGCGTGGTAAACGGAGACATGTTCGCGTCTCCCAAAATGACGTGGAACCGGCGAAAGCGTTTGGGGTTGGCGTGCGGTTCGTCGCGAGTGTTGATGATGGGCCGGCGCTGCATTGTATCGACGCTCTGCAGTTCGCAGAAAAAATCGCTGCGCTGCGAAATCTGGAAACCCGGCGAAACAAATTTGTCCTCGGTTTCGATGCCGAACTTTCCCGAACCGGCAAAAATCTGGCGCGTGACCAGGAACGCCTGGATCCCTTGCGCCAGCGTCTCCCAGGGCAGGGAACGCGGCAGCAGGTAATTCTCGTGGCAGCCGTAGCTGTGGCCGCAGAAGTCGGTATTGTTTTTGTAGAGACGCACGGCCACGCCGCGTTGCTCGGAGAGGTGCCGGGCGCAGGCCATCAAGATGCGTTCGCCCGCGCGATCATGCGCGACCAGTTCCTCGAACGTGCGGCATTCCGGCGTGCAATATTCCGGGTGCGCGTGGTCGTTGTAAAAGCGCGCGCCGTTGCCGAGAACCAGGTCGCTTTTGATTTCGACAAAACTCAACTCGCGGGCGGCATCCTGGGCGTAGTAGTTCGCTTCGTCCGTGTCCTGGCGCAGCTCATGAACCCGAAAACCGCGCATGTCCACGTGCGGGTCTTCGCACTCATAATCCCAGCACATCCAGACGCCCGGTTCGGTGGCGCTGCGCACCAGCGCGATCGAATCGGCGACGACATCCACTTCGCCTTTGACATCGCTGGAAATGCCGATTTCGGTCTCCAGGCCAAATTGAATGGTAGGCGCGATCATGTTGAGCTACTGAAAAGAGATGGACGCAGGCAGGGAATGGTTACTCTAAAAATTGTCATCACGAAATCAGAACTGCCGTGAAGGTACAACCGTTTCTCAAAGCAGTTCACGTTTTGCTTCTCCTTTGAACTCCCTGGATGGTCGGCGATTCAGGTCTCTCCATGTCCCTAAACGATGGCGTTCCCGACATTGTCCGCTTTACGCGGCCGGATCGGACCCAGTTTGATCACGTTGTCCGGATCAAAATCGGTCAGCTTCAGCCAGTCTTCCGTAATGTCCGTCGCAGGGAACAGATCGTTCTCCAAATATTCGCGCTGCAAGGCCATCAGCAGGTCGTCGCGGGTCAAATGCGTTTCCTGTTTCGTTTCAATCGAGCGTTTGATGGCCAGACTCTTGGCGCGCTCGACCACCGCGGCGATGATCGCGCCGCTGGCCAGATCGCCCCGATACAAAATGTCCCGTTTGCCGCTGCGATAGACGATTTCCAGAAACTGGTTCTCTTCCGCTTTCGCGTAATGGACCTGGACCACGGCCCTGGCCAGATCGGTTTTGGGCTCGGCCAGCGGCAGGGAGTCGCGCAAATAGATTTCGTAGATGCTCTGCGCCCCGACGAGGTCCGGGCGTTTGACCTTGATCTTCCGGTCGATGCGGCCCGGCCGCAGGATGGCCGGATCAATCAGATCAGCGCGGTTGGAGGCCAGAATCACGACGACGTTTTGCAGGGGCTCCAGCCCGTCCATCTCCGTGCAGAACATCGGCACCAGCGTGCTGGCCATCGAGTGGTAGCGTCCGCCGTGACGCGTGCCCAGGATGGATTCCGCCTCATCAATGAACAGAAAGGCCAGCGCGCCCTCGTTGGCCCGTTCGCGGCATTGGGCGAAAAGGTCCCGCACCTGCCGCTCGGATTCGCCGACCCACATGTTCAAAATCTCCGGACCTTTCACGTGCAGGAAGAATTCCGGACGATCCACGCCGCTCTGCGCCTTGACCTGCTGGCGCAGATTGTACGCGGTCGCTTTGCCCAGCAACGTCTTGCCGCAACCCGGCGGCCCGTAGAGCAGAAAACCTTTGGGCACCGTGTGCTCGAAGCGCTTGAACAGGTCGCGATGCAGGAAGGGAAGCTCGATGGTGTCGCGGATGGCTTGCACGGCCTCTTCCTGGCCGCCGATGGAGGACCAGGGCAGTTCGGTCACCGTTTCCAGCGAACGCTCCACGCGTTTGCCGACGCCGACGACCTCGAGGGCCACCCGCTGGTTCACGTCCAAACGGATGTCCATGCCCGGTTTGAGTTTTTCCTTGCTCAACAGCGCGGAGCGCTGCAACACCAGCGGCATGAGCCCGGATTCCTGGCCGATCCGCAGCCGGCCGTCGGAAAGCAATTCATCGATGCGGACGATCGGCCCGTTGCGGTCGAAACCCAGCCCCTGCACCACCGCGAACGCTTCGTTGAGCAGGACGCGCTGTCCGACTTGAAGGCTGGCCAGCGGAATCTGCGGATCAATGCGGCAGACATAATCGGTGCCGCCGGCGCAGACGTGCGCCTGGTCGGGTTGAATGGGCATGAGCAGCGTGCCGATGCGGAAGGCGGGCGAGCGGAGTTTCTCGATGATCGCGTCCATCTTTTCGATGGCCTGGCGCGCCTCGTCGTTCATCTCCTCCACCGAGGCGATGCGCTCGCGCAGATAAACCATGTCCAGGATCGCCGGATGACGCGGCGGCAATTTACTGACGATCAAATCGATTAATTGCAGTGTGGAAAGCCTGTCCAACTCCTCACGCGGAAGCAAACCACCTAGTGTCGAAGAAACCTCCGGGCCATCAGCCGGGGATTTGCTGGCTGGAGATGGCGGCACCGACTTCTTCTTTGGCTCAGCCATGCCATGACATTACCCTGCTTCGTTCGATTTGCAAACGCGGAGATGCGTTTTTCTCGAGAATTTCGGCGCCGCTGGAAAGCGAGCAAAGCGGCGCCGATGCGAGACCAAATCAGCTCCGGCCGGTGCGCCCCAGAATCGTCCGCGCGGCCGCTTTGACGGATTCGACCAGCTCGGCCGGAGCCAGCGCAACCGCGCGGCCGCCCCAACCCAGAATCCAGCGCTGAACCTCCACCAGGCTCGAAAGCCTCAGGCGCAACTCGACGACGCCGTCCGCCAGCTCGATCAACTGCTGCGACGGATGCCACCGCTTTTCCCGTATGTAATCGGCGGCCAGTTCATCGAACCGGATCGCCACCTCGAACTCGCCCTGCCCCGCGATGACGCCGAAGCTGTCGCGCAGCCGCTTTGCCAGGGAGAATTTTTGCGGGCGAACGAACGTTTTGCCGGTGGCCTGCGCTTCCAGGATTCGCGCGGGGACGAACGTGCGAATGTCTTTTCGCAGATGGCAATAGGCAAAGAGAAACCACTCGCCGTTGATGTTGGCGAAGTGATAGGGGTCAACCACACGCGGCTCGGTCTCCGGGCAGCCGGGTTTGCGATAAGTCAGAAGCAATTGCCGATGCTGCGCCGTGGCTTTGGCGAGGGCGTCGAAAATTTCCAGATCGAGTATCGGCTCCGCGCTCGTGCGGAACGAGATCGTCTCTTCCCAGTCGGCGAGATTGAGCGACACGGTGTCGGGCAGGGAGGCGGCCATTTTCCGGAATGCGCTGAGCAGCGGTTTCTCGAACGTCGTGCCGTGATACTGCTGCAGCGCCTTTTCAGCGACGAGCAAAGCGAACAACTCGCCTTCGGTGATTTGCAACGTGGGAAACGAGCTGACCTCCTGCGTGTAACGGTAACCGTTGCGTTTGGCGTCGTATTCGATCGGCAGCTCCAAACGGTCGCGCATAAACTCAATGTCGCGATGGATGGACTTGGTGCTGACCTCCAGTTCGACGGCGAGCGTGGTCGCGTTGGGATATCTGGCGGACTGGACGGCCTGATGGATCCGCAACATTCGCTCGAGCGGCGGTCGCGAGAGCGGCAAGGGACGCTTCGAATCGCTGCGTTTCATGCGTGGCGCGTAATGCGTGTTTCGACGCGGCACGGGACAGGCACCGGCGTTGGACCGTTAGAGCGTTGAACCGTTGAACCGTTGAAAAGTTTCCGCAGAGCGGCCGGCCTTCATCGCTTTAACGCTTCAACGCGTTAACGGTCCAACGCCGCTACACCAGCTTCAAGAGCAATTCCTCGTTCGTCTTGTGCTTTTTGAGCGCGGCGATGAGCGTTTCCATCGCTTCGACCGGATTCAAGTCCACCATCGTGCGGCGCAACTTGCGGATGGCCTCGATATGTTTCGGCGGAAAGAGCTTTTCCTCCTTGCGCGTGCCGCTTTTGGGGATGTCGATGGACGGAAACAAACGGCGGTCGGAAAGTTTGCGGTCGAGAATCAATTCCATGTTGCCGGTGCCCTTGAACTCCTGGAAAATCAGTTCATCCATGCGCGAACCGGTGTCCACCAGGGCCGTGGCCAGGATCGTGAGCGAGCCGCCGCCTTCAATTTTGCGCGCCGACGCGAACATTTTGCGCGGGATTTCCAACGCGCGGGCATCCACGCCGCCGGTCATGGTGCGGCCGCTGCCGCCGTGCACGCTGTTGTAGGCGCGGGCGACGCGGGTGAGCGAGTCGAGCAGCACGAACACGTCCTTGCCCGACTCCACCATGCGCCGGCAGCGTTCGATCATGAACCGTGAGAGGCGGACGTGCGTTTCCAGATCCTGGTCGTTGGACGACGCCACGACCTCGGCTTTGACCGAGCGTTGAAAGTCGGTGACTTCCTCCGGCCGTTCGTCGATGAGCAGGACCAGGGCGTGCACCTCCGGATGGTTCGCCGTGACCGCGTTGGCGATTTGCTTGAGAATGGTCGTTTTGCCGGTGCGGGGCGGGGCGACAATCAATCCGCGCGTCCCTTTTCCGAGCGGGGTGACCAAATCGATGATGCGCGTTTCGATCAGGTCGGGCGTGGTTTCAAGCTGGAACTTTTCCGTCGGGTCAATGGTGGTCAGGTTTTCGAAACGCACCGCCTTGGTGTATTCGGCGAAGGGCATGCCGTTGACTTTTTCCACTTCGCGCAGTTGCGGGCTGGTGCCGCGGTGGGGCGGCTGCAGCGGACCGGCGACCAGGGAGCCTTCGCGCAGGTAATTTTTCTTGATGGTGTCCGGCGTGACGAAGATATCGGTGGGCTTGGGTTGAAAGTGGTTATCCGCCGAGCGCAGAAAACCGAAACCCTTTTCAGAAATCTCCAGATAACCCGAACCGTAGTCCGGCGTGCCATTAGCCTTTGTGCTCATAGTTCAAATGTGTTCGTCCGAAGGACCTGTCCCAAAGCGCGGCATGAAAGCCACATGAATATTGAATTTAGGAAGAACCGCCGCTCCGAACCATTCGAAAGCCCGGCTCTTAACGGGAGCGACCGGTTTGGACCTGTGACAAGAGACTAATACGTGCAATTGCCCGCCAAAGCAACAACAATTTTTCGGCAAAACCGCCCCAACCGCCCCTGATTTCAGCCGCCGACCTCGGCCTTTGCCTCCGCCGCCAGCGGCGTGCTCAAATAACGTTCGCCGGTCGAGCAGGCCACGGTCACGATCATCTTCCCCTTGTTCTCGGGGCGTTTGGCAACTTCGATCGCCGCCCACACGTTGGCACCGGAGGAAATTCCCGCCAGAATGCCTTCTTCCCGTGCCAGGCGGCGGGCCATGGCAAAGGAATCCTCGTTCGTAACTTGCATGCACTCAGTAATTTGCGGATGGCCCTTTTCGTCTTTCAGGTGCAGGTTCTTGGGGATGAAGCCGGCGCCGGTGCCCTGAATCTTGTGCGGGCCAGGTTTGAGCGGTTGACCGGCCAGACACTGCGAAATGACGGCCGAGTCTTTCGGTTCGACTGCGATGGCTTGAAAAGTCGGCTTGCGCGGTTTGATGACTTCGTAACAACCCGTGATGGTCCCGCCCGTGCCGACCGCGGCCACCAGAATGTCCACTTTGCCATCGGTATCGGCCCAGATTTCTTCAGCGGTCGTTTCGCGGTGGATATCCGGATTGGCCGGGTTTTCAAATTGCTGGGGAATCCAGGAATTGGGAGTTTCCTTGGCCAACTGCTCGGCTTTGGCGATGGCGCCTTTCATGCCTTCGGCTCCGGGTGTGAGCACCAGTTTTGCGCCCAACATCGCCAGCAAGGTGCGCCGTTCCAGCGACATGGTTTCGGGCATCGTGAGTATGAGCTTGTAGCCCTTGGCCGCCGCGACAAACGCCAGCGCGATGCCCGTGTTGCCGCTGGTCGGTTCGATAATGGTCGTTTCTTTGCCGATGATTCCTCGCTTTTCGGCCGCGGCAATCATCGACATTCCGATGCGGTCTTTGACGCTGCCCAGCGGATTGAAAAATTCGCACTTCAACAAAATGGTCGCGGGCACACCGGCGGTGACTTTGTTAAGTCTGACCAGCGGAGTGCGCCCGACTGTTTCGACGATGTCGTTGTAAATTCGTCCCATAAATGCTCGATTGCGGTGAAATCGGATGATTGTGTGCGGGGATAGTGGCGGATTATTGCCGCCCGGCAAGTCTTTTCTCCGACGTTTCCGGATACTCGGATACGGGCGAATCTTGATACAACCGCCAGAAATCTTCTCCCTCTCCCCGCGAGGAACGAGCGGGGTGAGGGTCGGGGTGAGGGGCATTCGATAAAATTGAGATTTCAATTGCCGTCGCAGCGTGGTCGGGACGTTCGGCGGGCGGATTGGCGTCTGTTGGCCGGGGGAAAACAAATGTCCCCGCCGGACCTTTCGGTCGAGCGGGGACGAAACTGGGAGTGGGAGTGCGCCACGCTCTCTTTCCCATGCTGGCATTAGGCGCGCATTGGCTGCCAGCTTCCCGACGCTATTCTCCACGGCAAGCGGAGTCCTCGGCCTCGTAGCAGGGCCGTTCTGCGCCTTGCGGTCACAGAATTATCGAGTGAGGCTTTTCAGCTTGCTTGAGCTGGTGGTTGCGCCACCGGCTTGCAAACCAGGTCAAGACACGTCTGTAACTGCGACTCCGCGTCTTGACCGCTTTGCGCTGGGTCGGCCATCGCTTTTGGCAATGCGTTGGCCCAACGCCACGGGTCTCGCCTCTTAACTCTCAGGTTGCTTTTCGCTCACAGGCCAGCGGTGTCGTTTGTAACATCGCCGGCGTTTTGGAAGGTTTTCACGGGTCCTGCCCAGACCTTGTGTCCTCCCCGGCGCGCGTGCTCCTCTTGTCCACCTTTCGATGGTTTTCGCTGGCCGGGTTTCCGATCGTTGTCGGAATCCGCCAGAGTCACTCGCACCGTGCTGGTGCATGGTCGCAACCGCCTACCCTCTGGGGTAACCACGATTCTCTCAGGCTCGAAACTCCCCTGAGTTACTTGACTCGGCTCGGAGCGGTTTCTCATCGCCCCTCGCCGCTCAGTCCCTGATTCGCGGTACTGACGGCGCGCGAACGCCGCCAGAGGAACTGGTGAATACTGCCTCCGGTCTCAGTGTCTTGCGACCCGGACTTGAAGGGGCCGAGCCAACCAGCCTGGCCCAGCCTTTGCCCAGTCACCTGGGTTTATCCTCGAGACGTCCGGTGTCATTCTTTCGTTTGTCACCGGGCATCCCGGTTCTTTCAATGAACTGCGAACACCTTATCAAATTCTGCCTGACCTACAATGATTTCTTATGCACAGTTTATTAACCAATCAGCGCGCGGGAAGAACTTCCTGGAAGTGAAAATCGCCCGGTAAAATCAGCCCCTCCACGCTCGCGACAGATCCCTGTTCACATCGGCGGTGGGCGCAAAATCAGGCGCGGTGAATAATTTCTCTTCGCGCATCGCGCCGGCGCTGAATTGGAAATTTGCCTTCTGACTTTTTTCGCCGCAGCGAGCCGCCGCGAAGGGCATGGACCGTCCCCGGAAGCGGGCCGATGGCGCCGTCTCGCCCGCAGTTCACCGTGACCCTGCCAGATCATATCGCAGACACCATCGGTTCGCGCGGACCGCAAGGAGCAGCGCCGACAGGAGTATCAAGAGGCCGTTTTCCACAAGTTTGTGGCAGATGACCACCTCCCCGCTGCCGCATCCACAATCAAAGCGGATGGCACAAAACG
>DASPXS010000016.1:0-5354 GCA_035637175.1 Haliangiales bacterium
GATGCCTTGCGGAAGCTGAGCACGCCGACCGTTTCGAACGCCATTGAATTATTCAACGTCCGTCCGCGCAACCGCGGTTTCCTGTCGCCCGCAGTCCGCTGCCTGTTCCCGGACCTGGGTGTGATGGTCGGCCACGCGGTAACGGCCCGCTTTGCGGCGAACCAATCCGGAACCCTGCCCGGGTCGCGTTACGATTTTTGGAAGCGCATGCTGGACATTCCCGAGCCGCGCGTCGTGGTGATGCAGGACCTCGATCAGCCGCCGGGCGTCGGCGCCTACTTCGGCGAAGTGCAGACCAACATCCATCGGCGGCTGGGCTGCCTTGGCGTCGTCACGAACGGCCACGTGAGGGACCTTGATGAAGTCCATGCGCTGGGCTTCCATTATTTCGCCGGCGGCGTCTGCGTTTCCCATGCCTACGTTCACTTGATTGATTTTGGTTCGCCGGTGAACGTCGGCGGAACGACCATCCACCCCGGCGACCTGATCCACGGCGATCAACACGGCGTTCTGGTCATCCCCAACGAAACCGCGAGTGAAATTCCTGCGGCGGCGGCGAGAATTGTCGAGCGCGAGCAGCGCATCATCGGGCAGTGCCGATCGCCGGACTTTTCGCTGGAAGAGCTGAAGCGGCTGATGGAGGGCGACTGAGGCCGTTCATTTCGCGCGCTTTTGGGCTATTGCATCGCGCCACGTTCGATCTTCGGCGAACCGACCTCCGTCGGCGCGGGCGCGCGCGATTTCTCGAGGGGTGTTGACTCCGGCTGTCGCCGCTGCGGTTCGGCAGACGGGTCCGGCATTTCGACCCGTTTGATGAAGGAACGGACGGCGGCCAGGAACACCGACACGATGATCACCACGGCGACGAACACCATCAGATCTCCGAAACTGATTCCGGGACTCGGCATAACCCGTCTCCTGAATTGCGATTTCCCTCTCAACCAAGCATCCCTTCGGCGAATCGTCAAATGGTTCGTAATTGCTTGACCATTTTTCCTGCGGCCAGCATTTTCGCCGCGTGTCAAAGACGCTCTTCGTTTTTTTTCTGCTGATGGTTTTCGCCGGGTCAGGCCTGGGCGCCGAGCCGGAGCGCTCGGTCATCCAGATCATGACCTCCAGCCAACAGCCGGTCTGGGACGCGCCCTGGCGCTTCGATTCGGTCCGACGCAGCAGCGGTTCGGGATTCGTGATCAGGGCCAAGCGCATCATGACCAACGCGCATGTGGTCAGTTGGGCGAAGCAAATCCTGGTGCACCGTTACCAGGACCCGCGGCCCTACCTTGCGCATGTCCGGTTCGTCGCGCATGACTGCGACCTTGCGTTGCTCGAAGTCGAAGACGAGAGTTTTTTTAGCGGGCTTGAGCCGCTTCGATTCGGCGATTTGCCCAAGGTCCGCTCCACGGTGGTGACCTACGGATATCCGGCCGGCGGCGAACAGATTTCCTATACGCGCGGTGTGGTGTCGCGCATCGAGTTGCAAACCTACGCGCACAACGGCAATCGCAGTTTTCTCACCGTGCAGACCGACGCCGCCATCAACCCGGGTAACAGCGGCGGGCCGGTCGTGCAGGACGACCTGGTCGTTGGCGTCGCGTTTCAGGGCATGCCCGGCCTCGAGAACACCGGCTTTTTCATTCCGCCGCCTGTCATTCAGCATTTTCTCAAGGACATCGAGGACGGCGGATACGGCGGTTTCCCCATGGCCGGAATACGGGTGGTCGCGCTGCAAAATCCCGCTTACCGCCGTTACCTCAAACTGTCCGACAATGACCTGGGCGCGCGGGTGGACAGCATTTTGCCCATTCCAGCGACCCGGAAGCTGATCCAGCCGGATGATGTCCTGCTGCGCGTGGGCAGGTTCGACGTCGCCAGCGACGGCACCGTGCTCTACGAGGGCAACCGGGTATCGGCTTCCGCGGCTTTTCAGACCGCGCAGCGCGGGGAAAACCTCCCGGTCAGGGTCTGGCGTCAGGGCAAGGAACTGGACGTCGCGCTCCCGATGAACATCTATAACGGCGACCGGTTGGCGGGAAATCAGTATGACGTCCTGCCGCGCTACTTTGTTTACGCCGGGCTGGTATTCACGCCCCTCAGCCTGGATTACCTGCGGACCCTCGGTCAGGGGTGGCGCGACGCCGCGAATGCCGAACTGACCTACGAATTGTATTATCGCCGGAACGAGTCGCCCGAGACGGTGCGCCCCGAGCCCATCGTCCTGGCCTCGACTCTGGCGCATCCGGTCAACGCCAATTTGAAAATCTCGCACCACGCCCTGGTGGACAAAATCAACGGCGTTCGCATCGACAAGCTCGAAGACGTCGTGCGCGCTTTTGAGTCTGTCACCAATACGCATCACGTGATCGAATTCGTCCCCAATCACGCATTCGAAACGTTGGACCGGGCCGACGCCCAGGCCGCCCAGTCGGAAATCCTGAAGACCTACGGCGTGCCCAAAGACCGCCGGCTATGACGACCCGCTGCGTCACAGGTCTGGCGGCGCTTTTGCTGTTGGGAACCGGTTCCGGCCTTGGCCGCGACGTCGCAAAAAAGGCGGCGGCTGAATGGGAGCGCTCGCTCGTCAGCGTCGAAATCAATCGCAAACAATTCGATTATTTCCAGCCCTGGACCAAACGCGCCCGGACGGCGCTCAAAGCGGGCCTGGTCATCGGGCCGCGCGAAATCCTGACCACCGCCGACGAATTCGACGAGCGCACGCTGGTGCGGTTGCAACGAGGCGGCCGGGGCCGCTGGTGGAATGCCGAAGTCAAGTGGGCGGATTACCCGGCCAACCTCGCCATCGTCACCTGTGCGGACGAAAAGTTCTGGACCGGACTCAAACCCGCCACGCTGGCCGACTCGATCAAAAAGGACGAAGACATCCAGATCGTCCGCTGGCGAGGCGGCACTCTGGAAGTGCGAAAAGCCGAGTTCAGCCGGTTCACGGTCAGTCATCCGAACATGAGCGATGCCGTCCACGTGCAGCTCGAACTCAGCTCGGAAATCGACGGCGTGGGATGGTCGGAACCGGCCATCGCCGGCAGCAAAGTCATCGGTTTGATTTCGTCCCAGTCGGGAAACCAGTTGCAGGCGCTGCCGGCGCCCTTCGTCCACTCGATCATCGACGCGCAAAAAAAGGGCCGTTACAAGGGCCTCGGCTATTTTGATTTCACCTGGCAACCGGCGGAAAATCCGGAAACGCTCGGCTATCTGAAGCTCGAAGGCGAGAAGCGCGGCGCGGTGGTCATCGACGTGCCCAACAAGCCGGGCGTCGAGTCGGTGGTCAAACCGCGGGATATCCTGCTGCAGGTGGACGGCTTCGATATTGATACCCAGGGCGACTACAAGGATCCGGATTACGGCCACCTGTTGCTGGAAAATCTCTCGACACGCAACAAATGGGCGGGTGATCCGGTGCGCCTGAAAATCTGGCGCGACGGCCGCGCGCAGGACGTCCTTTATCATTTGCCGAAGGCGGAAGACGCCGCGCGGCTGGTTCCTGAAGCGCCGTTCGACCAGGAGCCGGAATATCTGATTGCCGGCGGCCTGGTGTTTCAGCCGTTGACCAAAAACTATTTGCGCAGTTGGGGCCAGGACTGGGAACGCCGCGCCCCGTTCCGACTCGCTTATTTCCGGAATCAGGACCCCACGCCGGAACGCCCCGCCATCGTGATTTTGTCGCAGGTCTTGCCGGACATTTACAATCTGGGTTACCAGGAATCGCGCCAGATCGTTCTGGAAAAAGTCAACGGGCAGAAGGTCAATTATCTCTCCGACTTGCAGGAGGCGTTCAAAAAGCCGATGAACGGATTCCACATCCTCGAATTCGTCAAAGGCGACGCCCTGCAGCGCATCGTGCTGGACGCCGCGACGCTCGAGGCGGCCACCAAACGCGTTCTCGAGCGTTACGGCATCGAGCAGGAACACGTCATCGTTTCTTCAATGAAATAAGTTGGATGTTGGTTGTTGAATGTTGGTTGTTGGTTGTTCCCTCTCCCCGAGGGAGAGGGTCAGGGTGAGGGGGAAACGACGGTTCGATGGCCACTGAGTGTTTCTTATCCAAGGGACTCCTCAGCACCTCGGCGATTGTTCGAAAGCCCGATCAGAGCCCGCTCAGACCTTCTCATCGAGCAGTCTCCACACCCGCACCGCTTCCGTCGCGCCCCAGGCCTGCGCGTCGCAGCCGCGATGCGTATGCGGCGCGTCGCCGTCCACGATTTCGGGAAGGTGACCCAGGCAATGCTCGTTCAGCAACTGCTCCATGCTGCCCAGATAGGCCCTGGCAGCGGCGACGGCTTCCGGGGAAAAATTCCATGCGCGCGCCAGGGCTTCGCAGAAAATCGGGAAAGTCCACGTCCACGCCGTGCCATTGTGATACGCCGGCTTGCGGCGCGTGTCTTCATCGCCCTGGTAGCGACCCTGGTAAGGCTCGACGGGATTATTCAACAGCCGGCCATTGTTGCCGTAGATCGGCAGGGGCGGGGAAACCGGCAGGGGCGCGAGCGAGCGGAGCGCCCCGGGAACAACGAGGAAACGCAGGGCGGCGTCAACCGAGCGTTGCGCCTGCTCGCCGGCAACCTGGCCGAGACCGACCGCGAGCAGATAGTTGCTGCGCAGCGCCGTGTCCGCTTTGGCCGCCGCCGCCGGTTCGCCTGGCTTCGCGATCAACAGGTCGGCGAAATAACCGCGAGGCTCAAGCCAAAAATATTTTTGCAGCGACGTCTCGGCGCGGTCAGCCAACACGCTCCCCTTCTCATCCCCGGCCTTTGCCCCGATTCGTTCGAGTTGGCGCAGCAGGCGAATCCACAAAGCCTGGATTTCGATGGGATAACCTTCACGGGGCGTGCCGGCGGGAAAATTGGTGTCCATCCAGGTGAAATGACTCGGACTCCAGATCAATGCCGATGCCGCGTCCATACGAATGCCCGTCGGCGTGCCGTCGCGATAGTGGCGCGCGATGCTGGTGAGCACGTCGGCGATGGTGCGTCCGCGTGTGTCCACGACTGTCGAATAAAAATCCTTCTCGGGCGGCACGACCTCCTCCTTCATCGAGGGGGGAACCACGCCGGTCACCCTCCGGCGGAGCCTTTCCGCCATTTCCTCGCATGCGATGCCAAACCACAACGGCGCGTCCGAAGTGTCGCGATTCGACGCATCCTCGCCCCGAATCGTGTTGGGCAACGTCCCGTTCTCTTCGAATCGCGCGAACGTGACGAGGATTTGCTTTGCCTCTTCAACCATTCCCGCCGCCAGCAACCCGCGCGTGCAAATGAGGGTGTCGCGTCCCCAATCCAAAAACCACGGGTAACCGGCGATGACCGTCTTGCCCTCGCCGCGCCGCACCACAAACGCCCTGA
>DASPXS010000017.1:0-14852 GCA_035637175.1 Haliangiales bacterium
CGGCCGATTCCACCGTCTCGCACATCCACGGACCTGCGGCCGCGGGAGTCAACACTGGCGTTCTGTATTTTTTGAGTTCGCCGGCAACCTTTACGACGACCGGGCCCGGCATCAGATCAGGCACGATCTCGGGCACGTTGAATCTGCTGGACGGCACGGGTGGTTTCACGATTGCACAGCAAATTTCTCAACTGGAAAGCAGCCTGTGGTATGTCAATATTCACTCAGACGGAACACAGGGCGGTTTTCCCGGCGGTGAAATTCGCGGTCAGATCCTTCCGGTCCCGGAACCTTCCACGCTGGCCTTGCTGGGTCTGGGCGCCGGCGCGCTGACCTGGCGGCTGCGGCGGAAGAGTTGACTTTCTTCCCGGAAAGGACAAACGCCGGGTCGATCGCCCGGCGTTTTTTTATTTCGCTGACAGGAGCAGAAAACCGCTCAGGACTTTTTTTTGCCGAAGATGTTTGACCAAACGGACTTGGTCTCGACCTGCCGCTGCTGGACTTTCAACTGGCCGAGGACGGACTGCAGCCCGATGTAAATCTTGTGCCATTGATTTTCCGAATTGCGGAAGGCGCCTTCGTTCAATTCGCTTAAATAACGCAGCGAAGTGGCGCCGCCCAACAATCCGTGAACTTCTTCCTTGCTGGGGTTGGTGAATTCCACGGCGGAAATGATCATCTCCAATTCCTGGGCGAGCACGCTTTTGACTTCAAGGAACTGGTTTTCGTCCTCCTGACCAAACTTCTTGGTGCGCGCCAGGCTCAGGTAGTGATTGAACTGCTTCCAGCACTCCAAATAGTTTTCGATTTGGACGATCAAGTCGTCCAGTTTCTTGTTATCCATAAGGTCGTATGGTTGGCCATTATTTTGGTCCCAGCGAACGTGGAGCAAGGAAAATAATCGCCCCGCCGCGCAACTCGCGGGCGGTGAGCTTGAGGGCCGCGTAATCGGCAATCAGCTCGGTCAGCGGAATGCCCGCCTCGCGCGCCGTTTGAAACGTGGACAGGATCAACTCGCCGATCTGCAGGACCCGTTCCACCGGAAAGGAACGGGGCAGGGTCGAAGCGACAATCCTCCCGCTGGGGTCGAGGGTGAAACTGCCGGTCGGCAAGCGCACGAGGTTGGCGGCCGCGGGAGAACCACGCTTGGACAGGAGATTCAGGAAGCCCATTTGGCTGCAATTTTGCCCATGGTGTCACGCACCAGGTCTTGGGAAAGGGAACGGTGAAAGCCCACACAGAGGCAGTTGTCCGCCCGGGAAATCAGCGCCACGTGGCATTGCGGTCCCAAACCCTCCAGTTGATTCAATTGGCCCGCCTGCAAAGCGTCGCCCAGCGCCCGAAAGCGCCGCATGGCTTGCTGAACCCACTGGGAAATCTGCTCCGGATTTTCCGCGCCCCAGGAATCAAACCTATTGTCGTCTGCCGGGATGGTCATTACAAATTCCACGCCGTTGAACCGCGCCAGGGGCGCCAGCGGCGATTCGGTTCCGGTTTCGGGCGCGGGTGCGCCTCCTCCTGCGCCTTGACCTTCCTGTGTCTGTCTTTGCGCTTCGTCCAACGCGTGGGCGGATTCCAGCAGGAGACCCTGGTAGGAACTGAAGATGGTCCGGGCGCGCTCCGGATCAGCCGGAAGAATCTCAAAATTGCCTGTCTTCCAGGAAAGGACCTTCCGGAACGCCGGCTCTCCGCTCAAATCCTGCGTCTCCGCGTCGATCACGTCGCCGTTATTGAACCAGATCCTGCCGCTCAACGCGCCGTTGGTCACCTTGAGGACCGATGAACTCTGGGAGAGGCATTCCAGTTGGATGATGTCCACCAGACTTTTGCTCTGCACGCCCCGGAACCCGCCGTCCACCTCGCGTCCCAGCAATGATTCGATACAGTCGAGAAAGAAGGTGATTTCCTGGCGCGTATTCGGCTTTTCCAGAAACAGGTCAATCCCCATGGCGTAGGCCCGCGTGCGAAACTGCGCATCCACGACCGAAGTCATGACCGCGGTGCGCAGGTGCGGAAACTTGCGCCGCACGATGGTCAGGACCTGCAAGCCGTCCATTTTCGGCATGTTGAGGTCGGAAATGAGGAGGGAGAACGGTTCCGATTCCAACCGCGCTATCGCCCGCGCGCCGGAGGTGGCTGTGTGGATTTCCGGCCCGCTCGGCAATCGGGCCAGCATTTCCCGATAAAGCTCCAGCAGGTCCTGATCGTCGTCAAGGAGAAGGATTTTATGGCTGGCGGACATATCCGGTTCAACTGAACTGCGGCAGCAATACAAACCCTTCGAGCCGGGAATTGCAAGCAACTTACAATTATATCGACGAAACCCCGGCGCCGTGGCAAACTTGCCGAAAAGTCAGGAAATGTTCGATCGACTTAAAAATTTCTTCAAAAGGCGCGCGACAGAAGAGCTGGTCGCCGAACCCGAGGCGGCGGCCTTTCCTCCGCGCGAATTTCATCCCGGCTACACGCCGGGCGATCGACCCGCCGCCGAACCGCCCCCGTTTCCGGAGCCCGCCCCCTTCGAAGGAGAACCGCCGCAACCCGCCGGTGATTCGATCCGAATACTGCTCAAGCCCGTGCTGCTCAAGTTGCCCGACGTGCTGAGGGCCCGGGTGCGGCAGCCCCCGTCCGGACCGGTCCCCATATCGATTCCCCTGCAGAAGGTGCTGGCCCAACTGCCCCAGGGCTCCGTCAAGATTTCTTTCGGCGAACTGCGACAGGCTTCGCCCGCGGGCGTGTTTGTCGATATGAGCGATCAGGACCAGACTCCGGTCGAATTGCCGTTGCCGGAGATTGTTGCTCAGATCCGTCCGGATCAGTTGCCGCGGCGTGCCGCGCAGAGAAAGCTGGAGGTGCCCGATGAAGTCGGCGGTATTTTCGGTCCCAAAGGCAAGCCACTGACCTCAGTGCGCATGAGCAGCGCTGCCGCGAAGGCGCCGGCGGCGTCTGCGCCGGCCGCGCCGGCGATTGCGCCCAGACCGGTGCCGGCCGCGCCAAAGGCCGCGACGCCGCCTGCTCCTGCCGCGCAACCCGCAGTTCCAATCCGATCGGCCTCGCCGCTGCCGCCACCGCCGATTAAACCCGTATCACCTCTGCCGGCTGCGTCCGCATTAAAACCGGCAGTCCCGCCGCCGCCGCACGCGCCGTTGATCAGGCCTTCACAGCCGCTGCCTGGGCCGACGATGAAAATGCCGCCCGCCCCGGCCCGGCCTTCCGCGCCCGCCGCTGAGGTTCCGGAGCCGGCGCCTGAAGCGCCCTCAGCACCGGTGGAACCGTTGGTGGTGCCGTTGGCGCAACTGGCGGCAGCCTGGCCCGATGCCATTAGACAGGCTCTGGCTCAACTGCCCGACGCCACGGTGTCGCTCCCCTCCGAGGAACTCGAACAGATGTTGAAACGAGGCAGAATCCAGTTCCCCTGGAAACGAATCCGTTCTCTGATCGATCCGCCGCTGTCGGCGGATGAAGCCCAGGCGCTGGATGAGACGGAGTTGGGACTTCCGCTGCCCATCATCGCTCCGCTGTTCTTGGCGCGCAAAAAGCCGGCTGCCCCGCAACGAAGATACGCCATCGAGGAGCACATACCGGACATCTTCGCGGGGAAAGGGATGACGCCGTCCGCCGAGGCGCGGGTGCCAGCGCCCGCAGCGCCCGCAGCGCCCCCAACGTCCGCGGCGCCCCCCATGCCCGCAACGTCCGCGGCGCCCCCGGCGCCTGCGCCGCCTGTGTTTCGCACGCCGGCCCCGAGTGCGCCGAGTGTGCCGGTGCGTCCCGCGGTCGCTCCGGCACCGGTGTCGCATGTCGCGGCCGCCCCGGGGCGGCCGCAGGAAATCGGAGAAGTCTTTGGACAGCCGGGCCGCAAGAATTGGACTCCGAGCGAAATCGTGCAAAAGACCAGCGCGCTGAGAGGCGTTGCCGGAGCGCTGATTGCCATGCAGGATGGATTGCTGGTGGCGGGCCATTTGCCGCCCGGCTTGAACGGCGAGACCATCGCCGCCTTTTTGCCGCAAATGTTCAGTCGCGTGCTTCAATACACCAAGGAACTGAGATTCAGCGAGTCGAACAGCCTGACAATCATCGTGGAAAACGTGCCGCTGAAAATTTTCAAGGTTGGCGGCGTTTTTTACACCGTGCTGGGGCGCGACGGAGAGTCGCTGCCGGAACCTCACCTGAGCATCGTTGCCGCCCAGTTGGGGCCGCAGAACAAGTAACCCAACGCTTATGGCTATCATCAACCAGGCCACCAAGGAACTGCAGGTCAAAATCGTCTATTACGGTCCCGCCATGGGCGGCAAAACCACGAATCTGGTCAAAGTGCACGAGAACATTCAGACCGCGCAGGAGAAGGGCAAACTGGTTTCGCTGGCGACCAGCTCCGACCGCACGCTGTTCTTCGACTTCCTGCCAATCGAGGCCGTGGCCATCAAGGGATTCAAAACCAAGTTCCAGCTTTACACCGTGCCCGGCCAGGTCATCTACAACACCACCCGCCAACTGGTCCTGCGCGGCGTGGACGGCATCGTGTTCGTGGCCGATTCGCAATACGAAAAGATGCAGGAGAACGTCGAAAGTTTCTCCAACCTGGAAGACAATCTGCGGACGTTGAAGATGAACCTGGCGGACATTCCCTACGTGCTCCAATACAACAAACGCGATCTGCCCACCGTCGCGCCGGTCGAATACATGGAATTTCTGCTCAACAACCGCGAGGTCCAGATCCCCTCGTTCGTCGCCACCGCCGCCCAATGCGAGGGAGTTTTTGAAACGCTCAATATGATCACCCGCATGTTGCTGCACAAATTCATCAACCAAAGCGGCCGCCGACCCGCTTGATATGTCCACCCTGCCCCAGCTCATCGAGGAAGACATCCGGCAGATCGATGGCGCCCTCAATGATTTGCTGACCAAAAGCGAAGCCACCTCCGCCCTGGTGATCGACAAAGGCGGATTTCTGATCACCCAGTGCGGCGACACCCGGCGCTTCGACACCACGACCATCGGGGCGCTGGCCGCGGCCATGTACGCCGCCACGCAGGGAATCGCCAGCCTCGTCAGTGAAATCAATTTCAGCAGCGTTTATCAGCAGGGCGAAAACTTCAGCCTGCTGGTGCATAATGTGGATGAACATTGCCTGCTGGTGGTGATCTTCCGGGCCCAGATCAGCGTGGGAGCCGTCAAGTATTACGCCCTGGGCACGCTGACCCAGTTGGCCCAGCAGATGCAGGCCGCCCAGGCGCGCGCCCCGGGCGAGGGTTACGACCTGTCCATGCTGAATATCGCCGATACCGCGGACATCTTCCGGAAAAAACAGGCCTGAGGAGGGAAATGATTGGCCCTGCCAGCCGGGGCGGGAGTGGTGGAGTATTGAGTTCCGGAATTCCTCGACGTTTTCGGTGCGTAACCGGCAAGCAAGTTCAAAGCTCAAAATCCAAAGCTCAAGAAAAGCTCCAATATACCAAACCCCAAGAGGCGGTAGGGCAAGAGGTCATCGATTCCATCCAATACGCCAACCTTTAAGCGGGCTGCGTTATCGTTCAAAAAGGCCTTGCTGCAGGAAGCCAAAGAAGGGGCACCGGACTTTGGAGCTTTTAACCTGGAACTTCTCTTGAGCTTTGAGCTTTGGACTTTGAGCTTTCCTCAACCTGCGCCGCCACTTTGAGTCGGAGCGCATTCAGCCGGATGAAGCCCGAGGCGTCGTCCTGGTTGTAGGCTTTGGTCGGGTCGGCTTCCATCGTGGCGATGTGCGGGTTGTAGAGGCTCACCGGTGATTTGCGACCGGCGACCATGACGTTGCCTTTGTAAAGTTTGACACGCACCGTGCCAGTCACGTTTTTCTGGCTTTCCTCGACGAGCGACTGCAACGCGAGGCGCTCGGGCGAATACCAGAAGCCGTAATAGACCAGCTCGGCGTATTTCGGAATGAGCGAGTCGCGCAGGCGCATGACTTCGCGGTCCATGGTCAGGCTTTCGATCTGGCGGTGCGCGAAATGGAGGATGCTGCCGCCGGGCGTCTCATACACGCCGCGCGATTTCATGCCCACGTAACGGTTCTCCACCATGTCCACGCGCCCGACGCCATGTCTGCCGCCGAGTTTGTTGAGTGTCTTCATCACGCCCAGCGGGGAAAACGCCTTTCCATTCACGGCAATTGCGTTGCCCTTCTCGAAGTCAATCGTGACGTATTCGGGTTTGTCGGGCGCGTCTTCGGGCGCGACGGATAGTTTGAACATGTCTTTATTGCCCGGCGCGAAGGCGTCCATCCACGGGTCTTCCAGGATGCCCGCCTCGAACGAAATGTGCAGGAGATTCCGATCCGTCGAATACGGTTTCGTCGCGCTGGCCTGCACGGGAATATCCTTCTGCGCACAATACTCGATCATCTGTTGCCTGCCGGGAAAGGCCTTGCGGAACCGTTCGTCGCGCCACGGGGCGATGACCTGCAACCCGGGCGCGAGCGCGGCGGCGGTGAGTTCGAAGCGCACCTGGTCGTTGCCCTTGCCGGTCGCGCCGTGCGCGATTGCGTCCGCCATTTCGCCTTTGGCGATCTCGATCATTCGCCTGGCGATGAGCGGGCGCGCGATACTGGTGCCGAGCAAGTACTGGCCCTCGTAAATCGCCCCGGCGCGGATCATCGGGAAGATGAAATCGCGCGCGAATTCCTCCTGCAGATCGTCGATGTAAATCTTCGACGCGCCGGTCTTCTTCGCCTTCTTGTCGAGGCCCTCCAGTTCCTCTTCCTGGCCGATGTCGGCGCAGAAGGCGATCATCTCGGCCTGATAAGTGTCTTTGATCCAGGAGAGCAGCACCGAGGTGTCGAGCCCGCCGGAATACGCCAGGACAATTTTCATACGTGTTCGAAACCGCTCGCGAATTAACGCGAAGCGCCGTGAATAGGAAAGAAGAATATCCTCAGCTCAGGCGACCTAAATTTTGAACGTACGTTCAAAATTTAGGTCGCCTCGATGCAAGATTCGGGGCACCGCCGAATGGAATTCGGCGTTCCGGATCACGAGGAGCCTCCCGGCGGCACCCCGGCGACGGGGCCGCTTCCCGTTCTGATCCCTGCATTTTGTCCTGCGGGTTCGATATGAACCAGCACGTCGTGAACCGCCGGCAATTCGCTGCGCACCTTGTCCTTCACGTCGTGAGCGATTTCGTGGCCGCGTTGCACGGTCATTTGCGGGTCCACTTCCACGTGCATATCGACGAAGAAGAGGTTGCCCATTTTCCGCACCAGGCATTTTTCCACGCGGACGACGCCGCGAGTGGCTTCGGCAATGCTGCTGACGCGCTCCGCGACCGCGGGGTCGGGCGAGGCGTCCATCAACTCGCTCATGGCCGGACGCAGCAGGCGCCAGCCGTTCCAGGCGATAATCCCGGCCGCCACCACCGCAGCCACGTCGTCCGCCGCTTCGTAACCTTTGCCGCCGATCAACGAAACACCGATGCCGATACCAGCGGCCAGGGAAGTGATGGCGTCGGTGCGGTGGTGCCAGGCATCGGTCCGCACCGCCGAACTTTCCACCGAGATGCCCTCGCGCATCACAAAGCGGAAGAGCGATTCCTTGATCGCGACCACCACAACCAGCACCAGCAGTGTGTAAGAGGAGGGCACGTGATGCGGTTGCAGGATTTCGTGCGCGGCCTGTATCGTGATGCCCGCCGCCGCCAGCAACAGCATGGTGGAGACGACTGCGGCCGCGATCGGTTCCGCTTTCCCGTGGCCGTAGGGGTGGTCTGAGTCCGCCGGTTCCGCCGCCACCACCAGTCCGCGCCAGACGATGACCGAGCTGAACAGGTCGGCCAGAGACTCCACCGCGTCCGCCACCAAAGCGTGCGAATGGCCCACGAGGCCTGCCACGAGTTTCGCCGTGGCCAGCAAGGTGTTGGCGATCAGTCCCAGGAAGGTCGCGCGCAGACTGCGTTGGAGGCGCGTTGGCATAGCGCGATTGAATCACAATGGCGCAAAAGGTGAAACGTGAAACGGGATGCGGAACACGTAATGCGTAATGGGTGACCAGCGACGCGATCTGCACGGAACTCACCTTTGCTACGTTTTGCGTGTTACGTCTTACGCCTTACGTCTTACGTGTAACGCTTCAGGTCAGCATGTGGCAGAACATCGCGTCGCGCAGCTTCGGCTCGAACCAGGTGCTTTTGGGCGGCATAATCCCGCCGGCATCCGCGATGGTCATCAGGTCTTCGATGCGGGTCGGAAACATCGAAAAAGCGCAGGCATATTCGCCGCTGTTCACCAGTTTTTCCAACTCGGCGATGCCGCGAATGCCGCCGACGAAGTTGATGCGCTTGCTGGTGCGCGGGTCGTCAATGCCAAACAACGGCGCCAGCACGTATTTTTGCAGGAGGGTCACGTCGAGCTTTTCGATCGGGTCGCTCGTCGCGGCGAACCGGGGGCGGAAATTCAGCGTGTGCCAGTGACCGTCGAGGTAAAGGCTGAGTTCATGGTTGCGCATTGGCTGGCCGGAACCGTTTCGCTTGATGACAAATACACCATCGAGCGTCTCGAGCAACCGCGCCGGCGTCATCCCGTTCAGGTCTTTCAGCACGCGGTTGTACGGGAGAATCTGCATCTGGTTGTGTGGAAATATCACGGCGAGGAACCAGCCGCTGTGGCCCGCGCCCTGGCGGGCCTGAAAAACTCGCGCGGCCGCGGCGCAGCGATGATGGCCGTCGGCGATGTAGAGGCACGGGATGCGGCCGAACTCCTGCCGGAGGCATTCGCCGGTTGCGGCGTCGGCGAGGGTCCATGCCGTGTGTTGCACATGATCCGCCGCCGCAAATTCAATCTCCCGCTTTTGCGTCATTTTTTTTGCGACGAGCTGGTCGAGCGCCGGCACGGCGCGATACGTCAGAAACACCGGGCCGGTTTGCGAATCGAGCGTTTCGATATGCCGCACGCGGTCATCCTCCTTGTCGGGCCGGGTCAACTCGTGCTTCCTGATCATGCCTTTGAGGTAGTCATCGCAACTGGCCGCGGCCACCAGACCGACCTGGCTGTGTTGGCCCATCGTCTGCCGGTAAAGATAGAATGAGGGTTGCGCGTCCTGCCGGAGCGCGCCCCGGGTGATCAGCCTTTGAAAATTCTCCTTTCCTTTCGCGTAAACTTCCGGCGCATAAACATCCGTGCCCGGCGGCAGGTCAACCTCAGGCTTGCTGACGTGGAGGAAGCTCAGCGGGTTGCCCGCCGCGATGGCGCGGGCTTCTTCGGACGACATCACATCGTAGGGCAATTCACAGATTTTCGCCGCCAACTCGGGCCGGGGCCGCAACGCGGCAAAAGGTTTTATCGTCGCCATAAAAAGATTCGGGAAGATACGGCAGCCGGCGGGGGAAGGCACGCCCAAAAGCCGCAAACCGCGCCTGGAAAAAGGCGGCGGATTGTCATCGATATTTCGCTTGCACAAAGCGGGCATTGCCACTATAGATGAAACCGTATCGGAACAGGTATATCGGAACGCTATAAAATGCCGCATGAATAAGTTTCAACCGTTGAGGGTTACTTGAGTCGCCCTTTCTCTCCTCGTTCTTCTCCTTTCGCCGGTTCGTTCGTCAGGGTCAACGGGAAAATCCGCGCCCGCGAAGTTCGGGTCGTTGCGCAGGATGGCAAACAGCTTGGCGTCTTCCAGCTCGGTGAAGCAATCAACATGGCGCGGGCCCAGGGAGTTGACCTGGTCGAAATCGCCCCCAACGCGACCCCGCCGGTTTGCCGCCTGGTGGACTATGGCAAGTTCCGCTACGAACAGGCCAAGAAGGATAAGGAAGCCAGGAAACATCACCACGCCAACAAGGTCAAGGAAGTCCAGCTCAGCCCGACGATTGACCCGCACGATTTCGGGGTCAAGGTCGGTCGCGCCGTTGATTTCCTGTGCGATGAAATGAAGGTCAAGGTCACGCTCCGTTTCCGCGGCCGGGAAATGGCGCACCAGGAGTTCGGGTTCCAGGTGGTGAAAAAGTTTATCCAGGAACTGGCCCCTTACGGTCATCCGGATGCCGACCCCAAACTGATCGGCAAAGGCATCAACCTGATGCTCAGCCCGCTCCCGCGCAATAAACGGGCGAAAAACCCGAACCAATTGCCATCCGAGTTGTCGGGCAACGGCGCCCGGGACGAATCGGAGCCGGCTGAAGACGAGCAGCCTGCGAAAAAACCGGATGTGAAAAAATCAGACGCGATTATTGCGCCGAAGTCGGCGCCGGCGGCTTTCGGAAACAGTCCCTTCGCCAAACTGGACCTCAAAGCGCGCGAAGAAAACAAGTAACGGGCGCGTTGCCGCCGAGGCGGACGTTGCGCGCGGCGCCTCCGCTAAATGACCCCCCGCTTTCGCAGCAACGATTCCATCGCTTTGTCCATCAGCAGATCGGCGAGTGGCTGCGTGGCCTGGTCGAGTTGCGCCAGCGCCGCATTCAGCTTCGTCGCGTCGCCGGATACCGTGACGGCGCCTTCGCCGGCCAGTAAATATTCAACGGCGTTCAAGGCGGTCTCGACTTTCATTCGATAATCCTCCGCGATTTCTCCGGCGCATTCCGCGAGCGCGTGGCGCGTGGCGGCGATCGTTTCCTGAGCGCGCAGCCTGGCTTCAATCCATTGCCGCGCGCGCAGGTCTTCGAACGCGTGCTCGACCGACTCCTCCACCATCTTCTGCACGTCGGCGTCGTCCACATCGACCGCCGATTTCATTTCCACGATTTTCTGCCGGCCCGTCTTCACGTCGCGCGCCAGCACCTGCAAAATACCGTTGGCATCAATCTCGAATTGCACGCCCACGCGCGCCACGCCCTTGGGCGCGGGTTCGAAGGCGAGGGTGAACTGGCCGAGGCTCCAGTTGTCCCGGGCCCGCTCGCGCTCACCCTGTAAAACATGGATGAGCATGCTGCGCTGTTGATCCGCTGCGGTGGTGAAGAGCTCGCCGGCTTTCACCGGAATCGTCGAGTTGCGCGGAATGATGACGTTCATCAGGCCGCCAAATGTCTCGATGCCCAGCGACAGCGGCGTCACGTCCAGCAGCAGCATGTTTTTGAAAGCGCCGGAAAGAATTTCCGCCTGGATCGCCGCGCCGAGCGCGACGGCTTCGTCGGGATTCTGGGATGTGTTCAGGAGCGGACCTCTTGTCGTTGAACCGTTGAATCGTTGAATGATTGAACCGTCGCGTTTCGATTCAACACTTAAACGGTTTAACGGTTCAACGTCGGAAGTTTCCGCGCAGCCGAACAGCCCGGCAACAAATCGGCGGACCAGCGGCATCCGCGTCTGTCCGCCCACGAGGATGACCTGGTCGAGGTCTTTCGGATCCAGGTTCGCGTCCGCCAGCGAACGCAGGCAATGCGCGCGCGTCCGGGCGATGATATCCCGGGTCAGGTCTTCGAGTTCCGACCGTGAAAACCTGCAATTGAAGCTGAACCCGGGCGTTAGAAAGGGCAGGGCGATTTCCGCCTCGGTTTCAGCGGACAGGCTGATTTTGGCCCGTTCGGCCGCTTCACGAATGCGTGAAAGCATCACAAGGATTTCGGAATTCGGAGTTCGGAAGTCGGATTTCGCGTTCAAGTCGGGCCCGCCTGCCGCTTTGACTTTCTCCACCAGGAAATCGATGATCCGCTTGTCGAGGTCATCGCCGCCCAGCCGCGTGTTGCCGTTGGTGGCCAGCACTTGAAACACGCCGTTGTTCAATTCGAGAATGGAGAGGTCGAACGTGCCGCCGCCCAGGTCGTAAACCGCGATCTTCGAACGCTCCTTGAGCCGGTCCAGACCGTAGGCCAGCGCCGCGGCGGTCGGTTCATTCACGATCCGCTCGACGGTCAATCCGGCCAGTTCGCCCGCCTTTTTCGTCGCGTTCCGCTGCGCGTCGTTGAAGTAGGCCGGCACCGTGATGACCGCGCGCGTCACCGGCTCGCCGAAGAATGCCTCCGCGTCGCGTTTCAACTTCTTCAATATTTCCGCGGAAATTTCCTCCGGTGTGTGGTCGCTTCCATGGATGCCGATTGTTATCGGTCCGGCGTTTTCGCCTCGGGTCGGATAGGTCACGAGCATTTCTTCCTGCGAAATTTCACCGCCGCGACGGCCGATGAACCGTTTGATCGAATAAACCGTTTCGGCGGGCCGGAGGACGCGGACGCGATTGGCCGCATGGCCAACCAGGGGTTCCGCGCCGGGAGAGGGGAAATGGACCACCGAGGGCGTCAGCCGCCGGCCATCCGCGTCGGCGATGACCAGCGGGATGCCGGAGTCCACCGTGGCAACCAGCGAGTTGGTCGTCCCCAGGTCGATGCCCACGATTTTGCTCATGGGGAAATGCTGCCACGGTTGTCAACCGTGGCGCACGCAATTTTCAGTTTCCATTTTTCGCGCGGGCCGTCATTTTCCTGTTGTGGCCAGACTGGATCCGCAGCCCGCCGACCGGTTCGCGTTTGAACGCGATTTGCTGCGGCGCGGTGTCCAACGGGTCGCTGGCGTGGACGAAGCCGGACGCGGCCCGCTTGCAGGGCCGGTGGTCGCTGCTGCCGTGTCATTGCCGGCCGGCTGGATTACCCGCGGCCTTCCCGCCGGGCTGGAGGGACTGAACGATTCCAAGCAGTTGACCGCCGCGCAGCGGGAGAAATACTTTGCGCTGCTGGTCGCGAACGAGGCCACCCGGTTTGCCATCGCCGCGCTGGGCGCTGACACCATTGATGCGATCAACATTCTGCAGGCCACCCATCGCGCGATGAATCAGGCGCTCGCGCAACTGCGCCCGCAACCGGAACACGTGCTGGTGGACGGACTGCGCGTGAAATCGCTGCGCTTTCCGCAGACGCCGTTGGTCAAAGGCGACGCGCGCAGCTTTTCCATCGCCGCGGCGAGCGTCCTGGCCAAGGTGACCCGGGACCGCCTGATGCTCGGTTACGACCGCCAATTTCCCGTTTACGGTTTTGCCGAGCATAAAGGCTATGGCACCGCGCGGCACCTTGCCGCGCTGGCGGAGCACGGTCCGTGTCCCATTCATCGCCGCAGCTTTGCTCCGTTGAAACAGGCGCAGCCGGAATTGTTCTGAATGAATGAACCTCTGGACGCGCATCAAAACAGGATTGGCGGGTGACGACGCGCCGGAACATCTGCGCTTTGGCAAACTGGGTGAACGGGCCGCCCGCAACCACCTGCGTCGCGCCGGCCTGAAATTCCTCACCGCCAATTTCCGCTCGCGGCGCGGCGAAATCGACCTGGTCTTTCGCGACGGCGATTGCCTGGTGTTTGTGGAAGTCAAAACGCGCTCGTCCGAGGAATGGACGCGTCCGGCCGCCGCCGTGAATGCCCGCAAACGCCGACTCCTTTCGCAGGCCGCGCTCGATTACCTCAAGCTGCTCAAGCAGCCGGCTGTGAAAATTCGCTTCGACATCGTGGAAGTGCTGCTCCGCGAAGGCGGGGTGCGGGCCGTGCGGCACTTGCCGAACACGTTCACCTTGTCGGCGCCCTATCGGTATGGGTGAGGCGAAACGAAAGATTGAACGGAATTGTTTCACCTGAGTAGCGTGGGCGCATGCCGGAGCTGCCCGAAGTCGAGGTTCTGGCGCGTTCTCTTGCGCCGCGGCTGAAGGACCAGACCATCCGGGAGGTGCAAGTCCGGCGCCCGCGGCTCATTCACTCCGCGTCTCCGGCGCAGTTCAAATGCGCCTTGCGCGGTGCGCGGTTTGTGGACCTGAGCCGGCGCGGCAAATACCTGTTGTTCGCGCTGCGGCGTCCGCGCGAACGCGCGGCTTTTCCTCTGCTCGGTCACCTCGGCATGACCGGGCGGATGTACCTGCAACCGGCCTCCGCGCCGTTGGCCAAACATGCCGCTGTCGTCTTCTCGATCGGAGAGTCCGACTTCATCTTTGAGGACCTGCGCGGCTTCGGTTCCCTGAGACTCGACACCGCGCCGCTCGAGAGATTGGGACCGGAACCTTTGGGAGAGGAATTCACTGCGGACTATTTTGCCGGAGCGTTGAAGCGGTCGGCCCAACCGATCAAGGTCAAACTGCTCGATCAATCGCTCGTCGCCGGCGTGGGAAATATTTATGCCAGCGAAGCGCTGTTTCGCGCCGGCGTCTCGCCGCGACTTGCGGCGCAAAGAGTGACGCGGACGCAAGCGGAGCATCTCTGGCATAGTGTGCGGGCGACGCTGACCGACGCGATTCAATTTGGCAGCGCGGTTTCCCTGGACTGGTCCGGAAAAGGCGCGCGGGACGGGCTGTTTTATTATGGCCGGGCGGAGGGGATGACGGACGATTACGAGGAACGACTGCTGGTCTATGATCGGGCGGGCCGGCCGTGTCCGGTCTGTCGAACGCCGATTCGACGAATTGTTCAAGGGGCGCGCAGCACGTTTTATTGCCCGCGCTGCCAGCGGACGTGAGTGGAGCAAAACATCTGTTGACGCTGCGGAAGGCGATTTGTAGATTGACCGCCCGTTTGGGTTCCAGAGTAGCTCAATGGTAGAGCAATCGGCTGTTAACCGATGGGTTGTAGGTTCGAGCCCTACCTCTGGAGCCAACCAATTAAGTCGTTGGTGGACAGCGACGGCAACAGGAGGCAGGGCAGAAAAAAGGCGAAAATGTGCAGTGAAGTGTGCAGTAACCGTGGTGCGAGACCACCACCCTATCACAATCCCGAACAAACCCGGTTCCGCCTCGCCTACTGCTCATTAAGCAAAAATCTCGGAGACACCTAAGCTGAAAGGTGTCTATCAAAGAAGTTAAGATTGGCCGGGAAGCGATTCGCGTGGATGTCGAGTTTCTCGCTCCTAAAGGCGCGAAGATGAAGAAGAACCGGCCAAAGCGCGTGCCGGGTTTTCGTGTTTTGGAAGCCGAAGGCTGCGCACTTGCCT
>DASPXS010000018.1:0-11540 GCA_035637175.1 Haliangiales bacterium
ACTGAATCGGCTCCATCGGATAGACACCGCGCGCGGCAATTTTGTATCGCTACTCCATGGGCGCGGCTTCTTTCCGTCGCTCTTTCAATTCTTTCCAGGTCGTCAGAATAATTCCCTGGTCCGCAATCCGTTTCTTCACGCGCGGGTCGGTGAGCGCTCTGAGGTCGGCGTGGCGGGCGTCGCTGGACCCGGTGACGAGCGGGAATTCCTCGGTTGGCCGCGAGGCATGAAAGATGATCTCCGTCACGCCCGGTTTCAATTCCTGCAGCAGCGCCAGCAGTCTCTCGGTCTTCTCCTCTTTTTTGTAACTGGTAAAGCCGGTGAACAAGTCATCCAGCACCGGCAGGCCGGCGTTCCAGATTTTCTTTGTCCAGGGCCGCAGTTTTTCCGCGGCGGCGCGTTCCCAGGGCGTGAGATGGGTGGCCTGTCCGCCGACGACGAGAACGGGAATTTTCTTTTCCATTCCGATTCTGGCGAACCGCTCGAAATAATCGGCCCGGGCGAACAATGTGCCCATGTGTGAATCGAGGTGGGTCATCGGGGTGCCGAGCTTCTCCGCCCGCTCGATCTGCGCTCTGATTTCCCGTTCAATCTCGTCCGGCGACGCGTTGGCCGCAACCTGCTCTACCGTGTGCCAGAGACAACCTTCGTTATCCACCAGACCGGGCACCTGCGCTTTGCCGGCCAGCGGTCCCCAACGATAGAGCCGCCATTCCGACGTCAGGGTCAGGTGCAGTCCGCTGTCCACTTCCGGATGGGCCAGCAGATAACGGGCGATCTCCGGGACCCACGAGCACGGCATCATGACGCTGCACGACGTCGCCACGCCTTTTTCAGTCGCCTCGATGACGCCGAGATTGGACGAATGTGACATCCCGACGTCGTCCACGTGAAGAATCACGACGACATTGGTGGCATTCCAGCCCAGTCGTTCAGCAAAAGTCCTCTGGTCTTCGCCCTTTGCCGAAAAGGAGATCGCCAGGGCCAGCGCCGTGGCCCCAATGATCCGGCGCATCGTTGTATTTGTGCTGTTCCACATAAAAGTTTTCTCAAGTGCTACGTCGCTCGCGGCCCGGCCGCGTTCTGTCCAGTTGCGCCTTCACAGCAAACTTGCCGAATCGGCGTCGAGGAACAGCAGGCAGTGCGCCTGTTTGCGCAGAACGGAGGCGGGACAGGCAGTGTGGATCGGCCCTTGCAGAGCGGTCTTGACGGCTTCGGCTTTGCGTTTTTCCGGCACGACACAAATCATCTTTTTGGCCGCGCAGAGCGCGGGAATCGTCAGCGTGAAGGCATAGGAGGGTACCGATGCCGGGCTCGAAAAGTATCCTTCACCCACCTGTTGGAGTTTGCAGGCATCGTCGAGCCTCACGATCTTGACCGAACGATTGTCGTCGAAGTCGGCCACCTGCGGATCGTTGAAGGCAAGGTGCCCGTTTTCGCCGATGCCGAGGCAGCAGAGATCGATCGGCTGGGCGCGCAACAACTGCGCGTAGCGTTCGCATTCCTTGATCGGCAGCAACGTGTCGCCTTCCAGGTAGTGGAAGACCTTCGGTTGCACCAGGCTGGCGACGCGCTCGCGCATGTAACGGCGAAAGCTGGCCGGGTGGTCCGCCGAAAGGCCGAGGTATTCGTCCATGTGGAAGAGCGCGACTTGCGACCAGTCCACGCCGCCGAGGTTGGCCAACTGCTGAAGGAATTTGATCTGCGAGTTGCCCGTGGCGAGGATCGCCGCTGCGCGCCGCTGCGCGAGCATCATCTGTTGCAGATAACTCTGCGCCTCGCGCGCCGCGTCCTGCACGAGCTGATCGTGCGTGGCATAGACACGCACGCGAAGCGAATCGACGACAAAGGTCTTGATGGGTTGGGCCATGGGGGACAGGGGCAGTCGTCAGTATTCAGTAATCAGTAATCAGTAATCAGTATTCAGTATTCAGGAATAAGTATTCAGGAATAAGTATTCAGTAATCAGTGGTCAGTAATCAGGAGGCTCTTGTTCGCTATTCGATTCGGGAACGCAGCCAGGCTCAGTCCAGGTTGCGGAATTCTTCCCACTCCGGTTCGGCCGCGAAGATCCGGCGGTAATACTCCGAGCCCGCGAGCAAGCTGGCAGCCGGTTCGTCCACCACCACCGTGCACCGCGCGTGAAGTTGCAGCGCGGTGGCGGAAATCATGGAGGTGATCGGGCCCTCCACCGCCTTGGCGATGATTTCTGCCTTTTCCGCCCCGGTCGCCAACAACAGGCAGCGGCGGCTTTCGAGGATCGTTCCCACGCCCATCGTAATGGCCCGGCGCGGAACTTTGTCCTCACCGCCAAAGAACCCGGCGTTCTGTTCCAGCGTCAGGGGAGCGAGCGCTTTCACGCGGGTGCGCGAACGCAACGCCGAGAGCGGTTCGTTGAACCCGATGTGACCGGCCTGCCCGATCCCGAGCAATTGCAGGTCGATGCCGCCGAACCGGGCAATGGCAGCTTCGTAACTTCGGCACTCGGCCTCGAGGTCGGGCGCCCGGCCATTCGGCAAATGTGTGTTGCGCGGGTCGATGTTCACCTGCCGGAACAGGTGCTGGTTCATGTATTGCCGGTAGGAGTGCGGATCCTCCGGCGCCAGACCGACGTATTCGTCGAGGTTGAAGGTGCTGCACAGCGAGAAATCCAGCACTTCCTTGCGATGCATGCGCACGAGGCGTTGATACACCCGTTCCATGGTCCGGCCGGTGGCGACGCCCAGCACCAGATGCGGATTGGCCCGCAATTCCTTCGCGATGATCCGCGCCACCAACTCGGCGGCGTCGTCTGGGTCCGGTCGAATGATCACTTCCACGGCGCGGAGTTAACCACGAATCAACGCGAATGAACACGAAGAAAAAAGGGTTCAAAGCTCAAAGCTCAAAATTCAAAGCTCAAAAGAATTATCAAGGCCCAAGCTCCAAGATTGATACCAATCGTTGCCGTCCCTTTTGGTATTGAGTATTGGAACTTCTGTTGAGCTTTGCGCTTTGCATTTGGGATTTCGCCGGGTCTCCCCTTGTTCACCCCAGTCCGAATTCCTTCCGGTTCGGTTCACAGGACACGAGCACCGGTCGGTCCGGCACTTTCGCCTTCAGCATCGCTTGTTCATCGGCGCCGGCCGCCAGTGGCAGCGCGACCTGACCGCCCTCCGCAGCGGAGCGTTGGAGAGCGAGCATGATCTCCGCCCCCAGACCGGCGTGCTCGAAATTGCAGGGATGCACCTTCGCCTCGTCGCCCAGCCAGTCGGCCATTTCCTGGATGTAAGGCGGCATGTCGAGGTCGTAGTTCATCGCGCCTTCGCCGCTTTGGTAGCCGCCGCTCCGGGTGACCGCGCGCCAGCCACCGTTTGTGAGCACTTCGGCGAATCCTTCGGTGCCCTGTGCGCCCATGCGATTTTTGCCCCACCATTTCGCGACTTCGGGCTGCTCGGGCGCGCCGGCGCCACACTCATAGACACCGCGCACGCCGTTGGCGAATTGCACAAAACCGCCGATGTAATCGGGGGAGGGATGGTTGTCGGAGAACTTTGCGCGGCCCGCGGCCTGGGCCATGACCCAGTTGGCGGGCGCGTAGCTATTAAACCAGCAGGTATAGTCGATCAGGTGCGACAGCAGGTGCGTCATCCAGCCGGTGGCGGTGCCATAAACCGTGTGCACACGACCGAGCGCGCCGCTGGCGACGATATCCTTCACCTTGCGATAGTGAACGCCGTAACGGTGCTGGTGGCTCACCACGGCCTTCACACCGGCCTGGCGGACGAGGTCGCGCATGGCAAAAAGTTCCGCGCTGGTGAGCGCGACGGGTTTCTCGAAGGCGATCAACTTCGCGCCGCATTCGAAGCCGAGTTTGATCATGTCCAGGCGCACGTTCGGCGGCGTGCAAAAGCAGAAGACGTCCGGTTTCACTGATTGGGCGAGCGCGCGGGCGTCGCCGCTACTGGCCACGTTGCCGAGCTTGCCCAAGGCGCCCTGCAAGCGCGCCGGGTCGCGGCTGGAAATGCCGATCAGCTCGAAGCGCGGATTGGCCTTGAAGAACGTGGCGTGGTGCAGGCCTCGCTTGCCCATGCCGACCACCAGGACGCGATACGGATTCATAACTCGCGGATCATAAATGCGCCGCTGATAAATCCGAAATCCGAATGACGAATGACGAAGGAATGACAAAGCCCGAAATCCGAAAGGCAACGAGCGGAGTTTCGGACTTCGTCATTCGGCCTTCTTTCGGATTTCGTCATTTGTCATTCGTCATTCAGCCTTGGCTGCGGTCCCAATCGACAACCTTCGCCACCACGTAGTCCACCTCTTCGGCGGTCAATTCGGGGAACATCGGCAGGCTGATGCAACGAGCGGCGTTATGCTCGGCATTCGTCAGTGAACCAACGATGCGCGCCCCTTTGCCCCACGGATAACCGGCCTGCTGGTGGATCGCTATCGAGTAATGCGTCTTCGCGTCGATGCCGGCGTCGCTGAGGAATTTCAGCAGCGGATCGCGTTGCTCCGGTTTCTTCGTCTCGATGACGTAGAGGTGGAAGACGTGCCGGTAGCCGGGCAGTTCGATCGGCAAATCGATACTGCGGCAACCCTTCAACCCGGCGGTGTAACGCGCAGCCCACTGGCGTCGCAGGTCGTTCCAGGCATCGATGCGCTTGAGCTTGGCGCTGAGAACGCCGGCATGCAGGTCGTCGAGGCGGCTGTTGAACCCGAAACTGTGGAGGTTGCGCGCGTTCGAGCCGTGGTTGCGCAGCTTGCGGATGCGGGCGTCGAGGTCGGTGTTGTTTGTGACCAACGCGCCGCCGTCGCCAAATGTGCCGAGGTTCTTTTGAATGATGAAACTGGTCGTGGCCGCGTCGCTCAGTTCGCCGATCCTGAAGCCGTGGCCGTGCGCGCCGATCCCCTGCGCGTTGTCCTCCACAATCCGGAGTTTGTGTTTGTCCGCGATCTTTTTAATGGCGGCCATGTCGGCGCATTGGCCGTAAAGGTGCACCGGAACGACGGCCTTCGTGTTTGGCGTTATGGCCGCTTCGATTCGGGCCGGGTCGATGCACTTCGTCCTCGGATCGCAATCGACAAAGACCGCGGTGGCGCCGGCGATCCAGATCGCCTCCGCCGTGGCGAAAAATGTGTTTGGATGCGTGATGACTTCGTCGCCGGGGCCGATGCCCAGCGCCATGAGCGTGAGCCAGATGGCATCCGTGCCGTTGCCCACGCCGACGGCGTATTTGATACCGTGATAACGCGCCAGTTCCTCCTCGAACCGCTTGAGCATCGGCCCCATAACGTATTGGCCGCTCACGAGCACTTCCTGAATGTTGGCGTCGATCTCCTTCTGGAGGCTGCGATATTGGCGAACGTGGCCGTAGAACTCGACTTTCATAGGCAAACAGCTATGCGGATGCGATGCGGCGATTACAAGATTTTTCGGCAACGTCTGAATTCGGATGACGGCGGCGTGGTGTCAGCGCCGATGCGACGATCACAGACCGTCGTTGCAAAACAGGACACGACTTTTCCCCCTTCAAAACGCTTGCAATCGCCGGCGGAAGCCAGCGAGATAATCGCATGAGCGACCCGGAAATCTGCGCCCGGCATTACGCGACCGGAGAACCTGTCCGGGTCAGTTGGCGGCAAGGAATCATCACTCGGATCGAGGTTGCTCCCGCTCTGGCGGAACTCGACGTGTGGCTCGCTCCCACACTGGTGGATCTGCAAGTCAACGGTTTCGCCGGCGTCGATTTTCAACGGGACCACTTGACCGTCGAACAACTGCTGGCGGCGACGCGGGCGCTCCGCGCTGCCGGTTGCACTCGATTCCTGCTGACGCTGGTGACCGATGAATGGCCGAAGCTGACGGCCCGGTTGCGATGCTTGCGAAGGTTGCGTTCCGCATCGGGTGAACTGCAGCACGCCATCGCCGGCTGGCATATCGAAGGGCCGTTCCTGTCCGGGGAACCCGGCTTTCACGGAGCGCACAATCCGGCGCTCATGCTCGATCCGGCGCCGGAGCACATCGGTGAGTTGCGCGCCATCGCCGACACCGACCCCCTGCTGTTGACGATGGCGCCGGAACGCAAAGGTGCGCTGGAGGCGATTGCCCGGGCGAAGTCACTCGGCGTCAAAGTCAGTCTCGGTCACACGAACGCGTCCGCCGACATTTTGCAGCGCGCAGTGGCCGCCGGGGCGACCGGCTTCACGCATCTCGGCAACGCCTGCCCGCAACAACTGGACCGGCACGACAACATTCTCTGGCGCGCCCTCGATACGCCGGGGCTCACCATCAGCCTGATTCCCGATCAAATTCATGTCTCCCCGGCCCTGTTTCGACTGGTCCATAACGCCCTGAGCCGCGAAGCGATCTATTACACCACCGATGCGATGGCTGCCGCCGGCGCGCCGCCGGGCCGCTACACTCTCGGCGCTCTGGAAGTCGAAGTCGGCGCCGAACAGATCGTCCGCCAGCCGAGCCAAAACAATTACGCAGGTTCCGCGCTCAGGCCCATCGACGGCGTAATGCGCGCCTCGCAAATGCTCGGGTGCGATTGGAGAAGGGTGTGGGACAGCTTCTCAGTCTGCCCCTCGGGATTCATGGGCATCCGCCATGGCCTAACCATGAGTGGCCCGGCCGATTTTTGCCTGGTGCAGACCGACGACGCGGGCCAACTGCAATCGCTGCGGGTTTTCGTCCGCGGCGAATCCCCGGGATGAGGTCTTGCTGCCTATAGAATGACCAGCGTCACGGATTGGGACCGATCGGATAATTGGTCGGCAGCGACGCCGCGATTGATTTCTCGAGATCACCGAGGTCGGGATGACCGAAGCCGCCGGCGCTGACCGGATGACCGTGCGAGTCGAGCGTGATGTCGTGAATGATGTTGTCATCGCCGGTCGGGCTCACACCGCCGGGCACGTTGTCGAAATTGAGCGCATGCCGGATTTTCCACGCGATGATGTGGTCGGTGCACGAGGTATCGCCGCTCACGCCGAGGGCCCCGACCAGCTTGCCCTCATTGTTGTAGAGCGCCAGGCCGCCGCCAAAGACGTTGATGCCGCCGATCTTGTTGCCCACCATGGGATCATTGGTTTGTCCATAGTTCTTCGACAGGCCTTTGTATGCCACCGACGTGTCCACGGGATTGCTCTCCTGCAAACCGAACAATGTCCCGCCCGGTTGCACCGCGGAAAAGAGATTGGCCGTGGAGAGCGCCAGGTGCGGCAGGCTGAACGCATTCGCGGTGTTGGCCTTCTGGGCGGAGATGACGCGACTGCCCGGCCATTGATCGCCCCGATCGTTTCCCGAGAATGTCACGGCCGTGACGATTCCGTCCCGGTTGACAATCGTCGCCCACATATTCAAACCAAAACCGGCATTGTTGGTTCCTCCGACGTCCACGACCGCTTTAAGCGCCGCCGTCAGTTGAGTGTGGGTGGGCAGGTCTTTGTTGTTGATTGCCTCCGGATGCTGCGGGTGATCGCCTTCGGCACGCGCCGGCATCGTGGCACCCAATACCAGCGCGACGACCAACCCCAGCCTGCTCCCTGCGCTACTTGCTTTGATCATATTGTTCTTCTCCTGGTTGATGGTTTTGATTGTTACTCCTAGCTTCAGGATTATTCAGACTAAATCGAACGTCACGGCGCACAAGAAAAAAGGTGAGAAATCGCGGAATGTTGATCGCCGTTTGGATCACAACGCAGGCGCTCGAATGGCTTGACGGATTTGCCTTTTTGTGGGAGTTCTGGGTCCGAGGTCGAACGCTTCGCGAAGGGAAGCGCTCCTTTGTCCCGTCAGCTTGGGGTCACCATCATGCGTGAGACCGTAACGTCGTTTTTTTGAAACATGGATCAGTTCGATCCAACAGAAGATTTGAAGCCGAGAGGCCTGGATCTCCATAATCTGGCGGTTTGGCCGTTCATCATCCTCGCCGTGCTATTCGTGGGCTATCTCTGTTTCGACGCCTGGCGCAATTACCGGCAAAAAAGGCGGATCATCAAAATGCGGGAAGAAGCGAAGAAGTCCCACGAACAGTCCGGATAGGGAAGTGAGGTTCAAAACCGGCGGCGCGCTTCCGCGACGACATCACCTACCGTGATGCCGGCGAGCCCGGCGGTTGCGGCGATGATCCTGGTCTTTTCACCGCGCGGTCGCCAGACTGCCTGGCGCGTCTCTCCCCAGAGAACCAAGGCGGGCAATTCCAGCGCCGCTGCCAGGTGTGAAATTCCGGAGTCGTGGCCGATGAATCCGGCGCACGGTTTCAGCCATTGAGCCAGTTCCACCAGAGGCCGGCTTTGAACGAGCAAACGTCGGGTGGCCGGCAGCAGCATGGAGAGTCGTTGCAGCCGGTCGTGCTCGGCTTCGCCGCCGACGAGCAGGAAACGAAAGGCGGTCTCGACCCGCAGACGCGCGATCAGTTCCCGCCAGTTTTCTTCCGGCCAGTTTTTGCTTTTGCTGCCGCTGCCCGGGTGCAGCGCCAACGCAGGACCGGTGTCCCGCCGGTTTTCCTGGCTCGCCGAATCACCCGACGCATGGAACGGCCGGGACGCCTCTCCCACCATCAGCCGGGGAACCGGATCGGCGTTGAAAATGGCCAGCCGTTCCAATGGCTTGAGAAAGACTTCCGTCGCGTGCCGATCCGATTTCTCGTCGGGCCGATGTCGGCCGGCGATGAATTGCGCTTCGGAACAGCGGGCCACGTTTTCCTGAAAAATGCCGTCGGGATCGTAGAGGAAGGAGACGATGACCGCGAAACCGGCAAAATAAGCCTCCAGGCGTTCATCGAGCCGGCCGCCGCGCGCGAAGAATCCGGCGAGCGCGCGGGACTCGATCGAGCGCACTTCATCCACGAGCCCGCCTGCCCGCGCCAAACCCGCGATGTGCGGGTAGCCCAGAACCTCCAGATGCGTCTCGGGAAACTGCCTCCGCAAAGCCGCGAACACCGGCAGCGTCAATATGAAGTCACCGATCGCGCCGCCGCGGATGACGAGGATTTTGCCGCGCGCCGGGCTCACAACGAAATCCGGGCCGTCAGCGGGCCGGGCCCGGTGTTTGCTCGACCTGCTGGGCGGCCTTCAACTCGACGGGACGGAACACGGCGAGACCGAGCGTCAGGACGAACAGGCCGAAAGCCAGCCGCAACCCGCATCCGACGCGGATTCTCTTTTCTGTTGCCGTTCCCCAGTTGAGCAAATCGCGCAGTCGCCAGGGCGAAATGGTGAACCACATTCCCGCGATGACCAACAGGTATCCCCAGGTCACAATCACCAGCCGCCACTCCGTGTCCTCCCAGCGCGCCGTGTCCACCATCAGCTTGGCCAACAACAGGAATACAATCGCCAGCCCGCGCACCGCCAGAAAATCGCGCACATAAATGCAGGCCGCGACGCCCACGGCGCCGAAGCCGATCAGCATCAGTTTTTTGTAAGCCGCAAAATCCGAAATATTTTCCTGGTTCAGGTTCCAGAGAAACCAGACCGTGCCCAGCAGCATCAGGACGTAGCCGATGGTTTCCGACCGCGGGAATTTGCGCACGGCCTGGCGGAACTTCACCGGATTCATCAGACCGTAAACCTGCGGCAGGCCGAAGCCCAGGCCCAGGAGAATGGCTAAGGTGGAAAGCTTCATTCGTCATTGAAAATCGCCGGGTCGCCGTACAGCGTGAATGAACCGGCCCGGGTGATCTTCAGATCGAGCAACTGGCCCCGATGGCGCTCCGAACCCTCGAACACCACAATCTTGTTCGTGCGCGTGCGCCCTTCGAATCGCGCCGGGTTTTTCCGACTCGGCCCTTCGACCAGAACCTGCGCGCACCCGCCGACGCAACTTCGGTATTTCCTCCTGCCGATCTCGTTGACCAGATCGAGCAGGCGCGCATGGCGGTCTTCGATGGCCTCCGGCGGGACCGGGTCGGGCATCGCCGCCGCCGGCGTGCCTTTGCGCGGGGAATATTTGAAGACGAACGCGTTGTCGAACTCCGCCGCCCGGACGAGGGAAAGCGTTCCTTCAAAGTCCGCCTCGGTTTCGCCCGGAAAACCGACGATGAGGTCGGTCGTGATTCCCATTTGCGGTTTCACACGCCGCAGCTTCTCCACGATGCCGAGAAACCGTTCGCGCGTGTAACCGCGGTGCATCAGCTTCAAAATCCGGTCGCTCCCGCTCTGCGCCGGCAGGTGAGCGCTTTCGCAAAGCTTCGCCAGCCGGCCGTAAGCCGCGACCAGGTCGTCGCCGTAACCCTGCGGATGCGGCGACGTAAAACGAACCCGTTCCAGGCCCTCGATCCCGTTCAGCGCTTCGAGCAATCGCACAAAGGCGGACCTGCCATCATGCCGGCCGATCTCCCGCCTTCCGTAGCTGGTGACGATCTGGCCGAGCAGGGTGATTTCCTTCACGCCGCGCGAAACCAGCTCGCGGCATTCGGCGACGATATCGGAGAGCGCTCTGCTTCGTTCCGCGCCGCGCGTGTAAGGCACGATGCAAAACGTGCAGTATTGATTGCACCCCTGCATTATGCTGACGAACGCCGTGACCGGCCGCGTCGCTCCGTTCCCCTCGAGCAGATGCTCGCGAATCGTCGCTTCGCTCCCTTTCTCCTCTTCGACATCAACCACCTTGTCGCGCCGGCCGGCCAGGAGATCGTCGAGGTGATCCGCCGTGCGATGAAACTTCTGCGTGCCGATGACGAGGTCCACGTCCGGCAAACGATCGATAAGTTCCCGCCCGCGGCTTTGGGCCATGCAACCCAGGAAACCGAGGATGACATCGGGACGGCTGCGGCGGACCTCGGCGGCGACGTTCTCCATCTTATGGATTGCCTTTTGCTCCGCCAGGTCGCGCACGCTGCAAGTGTTGAAAAGAATAACGTCGGCGAGGTGTTCCGACGCCGCCAGGGTGTAGCCCTTCGCCACGAGTTGGGCGGCGACGGCCTCGCTGTCCCGCTCGTTCATCTGGCAACCGTAGGTCTTGAGGTAAACACTCGGCATTTAGAGCGCGGTGAAAATACGCGACCGGCGGCGGGTTGAAAAGTGCGAAGATTCGGTAATGACGAATGATGAAGCACGAATGCCGAATGACGAAAACCGAAACCAGCCAGCTTGCGGCCTTCGACATTCGGACTTCGGATTTCCTTCGTCATTGGTCATTCGGCATTCGGATTTCCCGTGTTTATTCGCGTCCATTGGTGGTTAAAATTGGCCAGTTCATCCTTGTCGAACCTCTGAATTCGCGTAGGCTCCAGCGCAACAACCCTGCTGCCTATGCACTACATTGCCATTGCCCATTTCCCGAAAGACGCCAGGAGCCTGAGCGAAATCGCGTCGCGCCGCCGGTCTTATCGCTATCCCGCCGCGTTCGCCAACATCCAAAGCTACCTCGACGTGCAGGGCGGCCGGGCGATCATCCACTTCGAGACCGAGGATGCCAAAGCCATCTTGCGCTACACCGCGGACTGGCCCGAAGTGACCTTCGACCTTTTCCCGGTTGTCACCAGCGAAACCGGCTGGGAAACCTACGCGACGAACAAGGTCGAACCTCCCGCCGCGTAAAG
>DASPXS010000019.1:0-2967 GCA_035637175.1 Haliangiales bacterium
GAAGTGAAAGCGTGGCGCTGTCGAGTTTGATTTCCGTCCGCGTGATTTGCGGGCCGACGGTCTCGACGCCTTTTTTGACGATCGAACCGAGGAAGTAAATGCTCACCCCCACGGCCACCACGAGCAGAACGAGGACGATGAGGACAACTCGAACAATCAGTTTTTTCATAAGCCAGACGCTGGTGTCGCGTTTTCTTGCCGCAACCCATGGAAATTGAACTCGATTAAACCATCAGTGAGCCGCGCCGTTTTGTAAAGAACGCGATTTGGGTCTGGAAGGCGACGACGGCCCGAATGATTCGGACCTGTTTCAACGGCAAAAGGGTTCAGGGCGGGTGGAGCCGGGGTGCTGACCGTCGGTTCGAATCGCACCCGTTTGGCGCAGAGCCGATTCCCGGAGCCGACACGCAGCAAAAATTTTCCGGCTTTGACTTCACCGCGATTTTCCGCCACGTTCCCTCCGCTTGAAAAAGAAAACTTGCGCGCTTTTTCACGCGACTGGTAAATCCAGCCGCCCAAAGCCATGGGAAAAGCTCTGATCATCGCCGAGAAACCGTCCGTTGCCAGCGACATTGCCAAGGCGCTTGGCGGGTTCAAGAAGCAGGACGATTACTACGAGAGCGATCGCTATGTGCTCTCCTCGGCGGTCGGTCACCTGCTCGAATTGCAATGCCCCGAAGAGTTCGAAGCGAAGAAAGGTAAGTGGTCCTTCGCCCATTTACCCGTCATCCCGCCCCATTTTGATCTGCAGCCCATCGAACGAAACGCGAACCGGCTCAAGCTGCTGGCCAAATTGATCAAGCGGAAGGATGTTGATGCGTTGATCAATGCCTGTGACGCCGGGCGCGAAGGCGAACTGATCTTCCGTTACATCGTCAAGCACACCGGCGCACAGCAACCCATTCAGCGCCTCTGGCTCCAGTCGATGACGCCGGCCGCGATTCGCGACGGCTTCGCGCACCTGCGCAGCGATCAACAGATGCGCCCGCTGGCCGACGCGGCGGTGTGCCGGAGCGAGTCCGACTGGCTCGTCGGCATCAACGGCACGCGGGCCATGACCGCCTTCAACTCGAAGGGCGGCGGATTTTTCAAGACCACGGTGGGCCGCGTGCAGACGCCCACGCTGGCGATTCTGGTCGAACGCGAGGAGAAAATCCGGCGTTTCGTCCCGCGCACCTACTGGGAATTGATCGGAACGTTCACCTGCGCGGCCGGCGAATACGCCGGGCGCTGGTTCGACGAGCGGTTTGTCAAACCGGCGGACGCCAAGGACGCGGACCCGGACCTCAAGCCGGAACGCATCTGGGACCAGGCCAAGGCCGAGGAGATCAAGGCCAAGTGCCTGGGCAAGCCGGGCGATGTCACCGAGGAAAGCAAACCCTCCACGCAGCTCTCGCCGCTGTTGTTCGACCTGACGAGTTTGCAGCGCGACGCCAATCGGCGTTTCGGGTTCTCGGCCAAGAACACACTCGCCATCGCGCAGGCGCTCTACGAGAAACACAAGGTGCTCACTTACCCGCGCACCGATTCGCGTCATCTGCCGGAGGATTACCTCGCAACGGTGAAGGCCACGCTCCACGAGATGAAGGGGACGGCCTATGGGAACTTTGCCGACGCGATCCTCGCGCAGGATTGGGTGAAGCCGAATAAGCGCGTCTTCAACAACGCGAAGGTGAGCGACCATTTCGCCATCATCCCGACCAACGTCACGCCGGGATCCCTGACCGAAGCCGAGCGGAAGATTTACGACATGGTCGCGCGCCGGTTTCTCGCGATCTTTTATCCCGCTGCCGAGTTCCTGATCACGACGCGGATCACCCGCGTCGAGCACGAGCCGTTCAAGAGCGAAGGCAAGGTGCTCGTGAAAGCCGGATGGCTGGAGGTGTATGGCCGGGAAACCGCATCGGAGGCCGACGAAGGCGGCAAACAGCTCGTGCCGGTGCAGGCCGGGGAGCGCGTGAACACGAGAGAAATCGAGGTGAAACAGACGCAGACCAAACCGGCCCCAAGATTCTCCGAAGCCACGCTGCTCAGCGCGATGGAAGGCGCGGGCAAACTCGTCGAGGACGAGGAGTTGCGCGAAGCGATGGCGGAGCGGGGCCTGGGGACGCCGGCGACGCGCGCCCAAATCATCGAAAACCTGGTTTCCGAGGAATACATTCATCGCCAAAACAACGAACTGCAGCCCACCGGCAAGGCGTTCATGCTGCTGGCGCTGTTGCGCGGGTTGAGCATCGAGGAGCTTTCCAAACCGGAATTGACCGGCGAATGGGAGTTCAAGCTCAAACAGATGGAGCAGGGCCGCCTCTCGCGCCCCGAATTCATGCAAGAGATCGCCGACATGACCCGGCGCATCGTGGATCGGACGAAGGCGTTTCCCGGCGACGAAGTGCCGGGCGATTTCGGAGATCTCAGGACGCCGTGTCCGAAGTGCGGCGGTGTCATCAAGGAGAATTACCGCCGGTTCCAGTGCCAGAAGTGTGATTTCAGTCTGCCAACCTTTCTGTCGAGCCGGTTCATGGAGCCGGAAGAGGTCGAGACGTTGATCCGCGAGAAAAAGCTCGGGCCGCTCCAGGGGTTCCGCAGCCGGCAGGGCAGACCCTTCGCCGCGATCATCCGCCTCAATGCCGAGCACAAACTTGAGTTTGATTTCGGCAACGAACCGAGGGACGGCGAGGGCGCGGGCGGTTCGGCGCAGCCGGTCGATTTCACCGGCAAAGAACCGCTGGGCACCTGTCCGAAGTGCGCCGGCCGCGTGTTCGAGAACGGCATGAACTACACTTGCGAACACGCCGTCGGCAAGGATCGCAAATGCGATTTCCGCGTCGGATCAATCATCCTGCAACAGCCGGTTGAACCCGCGCAACTCCAGAAGCTGCTGGCCGGGGGCAGGACCGATCTGTTGGACAAATTCATCTCGAAGCGGAACGGCCGCACCTTCAAAGCGTTTCTCGTGCTGGGCAAGGA
>DASPXS010000020.1:0-6612 GCA_035637175.1 Haliangiales bacterium
AAGAGCTGCTCGGACACAAAGATGTTTCGACGACGCAGATTTATACACACGTGATGAATAAGCCAGGGATCGGCGTGCGCAGTCCGTTGGATGGGTGAAGGGGACAAACGTTAAAGCGTTACAAGCGTTACAAGCGTTAAAACGTTGAACCGTTAAAACGTTGAACGTCCAACCACTGATTACTGACAACTGATTACTGACCACCGACCACTGACATCGAACATCGAACATCGAACGTTGAACTTTGAACCCACCCTGGCCCCTCCCGGGAGGGGAGCGGACTTGAGCGGTGAAGCGGAACATCGAACATCGAACATCGAATCTTGAACCGGGGACCCACCCCGAACCCCTCCCAGGAGGGAACGATCCGCGCGCATGCGGTGTTCTTTTCTTTACCCGCCCAGCGACGCGGGATCACTGACATCGCCTTTGTTGAACTCGACATATTCCTCGGTGAGATCGGCGCCATAAATTACGGCGCCGGCGTTGCCGAGATTCAGGTTGATGTGCAGGTCGAATTCCTCGGGCGCGACGGCGGCGCAGAGGTCTTTGAAGCCGGCTTTGGTCGGCTGACCACGCTTGAGGCTCCAGAGAATTTTCCGGTTGCCAGGCGCGCTGTAACCGATGTCCACCTTTTCCTCGACGACTTGGGCGCAGGAATAACCGAGCGCATCGATGATGCGACCCCAATTCGGATCACCGCCGTTCCAGCTCGTCTTCACCAGCGCGCTGTTGGCTACGGCGCGCGCGGCGGCGTCGGCATCGGCGAAATTCCGCGCGCCATTCACTCGAACCGTGACAAAACGCGATGCGCCTTCGCCGTCGCGCACGATCATTTTGGCCAGATCGAGGCAGACGTGATTGAGAGCGGATTGGAAAATCGTGAACCGTGAATCGTGGATCGTGAATTGCCGGCCAGTCCATTCGCCAGTACGAGGACGGTGTCGTTGGTGCTCATGTCGCCGTCCACGGTGATGCGATTGAAACTGTTCGCCACAGCCTCCTGCAACGCGGCCCGCAGCGCCTTTGCTTCGATGGCCGCGTCAGTGGTGATGAAGCAAAGCATCGTCGCGTGTCCTGGGGCGCGGCCACGGTTCCGGGCGCTCGCCGAGGGCGCCTTGGCGGGCACCGGCAGGGGACGCCGGCCGGTGGCGCTCATGCCGGGCTGGATCATTCCCGCGCCTTTGCAGATGCCGCCCATGCGGACGGTCTTGCCGCCCAGCTCGAATTCGACCGCGACCTGCTTTGGCCGGGTGTCGCTGGTCATGATCGCTTCCACCGCGTGATCGGCGCATTCAAGCGCGTCGTCGAGCACCGTGAGGGCGTCGAGGATTCCCGCCTGGACGTTATCCATCGGCAGAGTCACGCCGATTCGCCCTGTGGACCCGGCCAGGACGTGCTCTTCCGGCATGTGGAGTTGACGGGCGAGGAGGGCGGTCATGGCGAGCGCGTCTTTCCAGCCTTGTTTTCCGGTGCAGGCATTGGCATTGCCGGAGTTGATGACGATGGCTTGGGCCGTGCCATTCTTTACCCGCTGGAGACAGAGCTTCACCGGCGGGGCGCAGACCTGGTTGGTCGTGAACATGCCGGCAACCGTTGCAGGAACTTCCGAGACGATGAGTGCGAGGTCGCGTTTCCTGCCTTTCTCCGAGCCTTTGCCGGTGCCGAGGCGTTTGATGTCGCAAAAAACGCCGCTGGCGAGGAAGCCCTTGGGGGCCACGATGGAGCCGGGAATGACTTTGAATCTTGACTTCATGAAAGGTGGTTCATCCGCGAATCACGCCAATCGACGCGACTGAGTGGCTTCACGCCCGCTCGATTGCGGGCACAAGAGACTCCTCCTTTGCTCTCGCGGCCTCCTTGATCTGCTTTTCCAGCCCGCGCAGTGGTTCATGATTCGATGGTTGTTGGCGTCAGATGAGCCCCGTCGTTTCGGGAAACCCGCACAGGATGTTGAAGCATTGGAGGGCCTGGCCGCTTGCGCCTTTGATGAGGTTGTCCACGGCGCTCATCACGATGAGCCGGCCGGTGCGCGGATCGAGTCGCCAGGCGATTTCAATGACGTTCGTGCCGACCACGTTCTTGGTGTCGGGAAGTGCCGATTTGTCGGGATCCAGCAAACGAACGAACGGTTCGTTGCCATACGCGGCCTGGTAACAGGCGGCGATTTTTTCGTTGAGAGCTTCAAGCGTTGTGCCGGTTTCTCCGGAATGGGCAGGTGGGAGGCCTGCCCTGCCTTCAAAATGCGGCGCCGGCGCCAGATAGAGCGTCGTGAGAATCCCGCGATTGACGGGAACCAGGTGCGGCGTGAATTGAATCGCCACCGGCGCCTTCGCGGACAGGGAAAGTTCCTGTTCGATTTCGGACAAATGGCGGTGCTTCGGGATACCGTAGGGCCGCACGCTTTCATTGCAATCAACGAAGAGGTATTCCGGTTCCAGCTTCCGGCCCGCGCCGCTGAGGCCGCTGAGGGAGTCGGCGATGATGGCGCTCGGTTTGATCAAACCGTCGCGCAACAGAGGGATCGTCGGCACCAGGATGCTCGTAGGATAGCAGCCGGGCGAGGCGACGAGCGAGGTGTTCTGGATTTGCGCGCGGTAAACTTCGGGCAGGCCATAAACCGATTTTTTGAGCAGGTCGGGCGCCGGATGGTCGTGGGCGTAGAACTCTTTGTAAACCGCGGCGCTCTTCAGGCGGAAATCGGCGCTCAGGTCGATGACCCGGCAACCGAGTTGGAGCAGGGGGACGGCATACTCGGCGGCGACGCCGTGCGGCAGCGCGAGAAAAACGACTTCGGCCAGTTTGGCGAGCGACTCGGCGTTTGGCTCGCTGAAGCGCACGGTCTTCGCGATCGGATGATGGGCGAATTTCGGAAAAACCTGCGCGACGGTCTGGCCGGCATATTGGCGCGAGGTGAGGGCCGCGAGTTCGGCGTGCGGATGAGTGAGGAGCAACCGAACCAGTTCCTCACCCGAATAACCGGATGCGCCGACGATGGCGACTTTTTTTTTCATCTTCGTGGTCAGTGGTCAGTAATCAGTAATCAGTAATCAGTAATCAGTGGTCCGTTCTATTGCGATGTAATCCGGTTTTTTGCAACTGACAACGGACAACTGACAACGGACAACTGACAACGGACAACGGACGACAAACCACTGACCCAACAAAAAACCCCGCCGGACTCAACCAGCGGGGCTTGGACGTCTGGACTCGCTTTAGCGTTTACTGTATTGGAAACGTTTGCGAGCGCCCGGCTGGCCGTACTTCTTGCGCTCGCGCATGCGCGGATCGCGGGTGAGCAGGCCGTGGGACTTGAGCGTCGGACGCAGATTGGCGTCGGCGACGAGGAGGGCGCGCGCGATGCCGTGCCGCACCGCGCCGGCCTGGCCGTTGGGACCGCCGCCGCTGACATTGACGCGGACGTCAAATTTCGCGCCCATTTCGGTGACGGTCAACGGCTGCAGGGCCTGCATGCGCAGGTTTTCAATCGGGAAATAATTTTCGAGCGACCGGTTGTTGACCGTGAACTTGCCGGAGCCGGCGGCCAGACGGACGCGCGCGACCGCGGTCTTGCGCCGGCCTGTTCCGAGGAATTCCTGAACTTTCGCTTCTGCCATAATCAAAGGTTGAATCGTTAAAAGAGTTGAATCGTTGAACCGGACTAATGAGCGGCGGTTAGTGTAGCGGGTTGCTGCGCGGCATGGGGGTGGTTGCCGCCCTTGTACACTTTGAGCTTGGTCAACAGATGGTCGCCGAGCCGGTTCTTGGGAATCATTCCCTTGACGGCGTGCAGAATCAGCCGTTCGGGATGCCGGGCCCTGATTTGCGCGACCGACCTGTATCGTTCGCCGCCTTTCCAGCCGGAGTAGGACATGAAAAACTTCTCCGTCTCTTTCTTGCCGGTCAGCACGACTTTTTCCGCGTTGATGACCACGACGAAGTCGCCCGCGTCGAGGTGCGGAGTGAAAACGGGCTTGTTTTTCCCGCGCAGCACATTGGCGATTTGCGCGGCGAGGCGACCCAGGACGGCGCCATCGGCATCGATCACGTGCCACTTGCGCTCGTCCAAATTTACTTTCGGCAGAAACGTTTTCATCAAAGCCCGGACCAGGGAGCGGTGAAACTAGCAAACAAAGGGCGTAAGTCAACCGTCATTTCAGCTTTTTCTCCAGCTCGGCAACGCGCCTGACCAAATCGGGCAGTTGTTGGATGGCCAACATCTGGCGCTTGGTTTGGCGGTCGGGCTGCGCGGGGTAACCGAACCATTTCTCGCCGTCGGGAATATCATGCATGACGCCGGATTGCGCCGCGACAGTGACCTTGTTGCCGATTTTCAAATGGCCCGCGAGTCCAACCTGTCCGGCGAGCGTCACAAAATTGCCCAGTTTTGTGCTGCCGGCGATGCCGGCCTGCGCCACCACGAGGCAATGTTCGCCGAGGGCGACGTTGTGGGCGATTTGGACGAGGTTATCAATCTTCGTGCCCCGGCCGATCGAGGTCGGTCCGAGCGCGCCGCGGTCAATGGTCGTGTTCGCGCCGATTTCGACGTCGTCATGAATGATGATGTGACCGATCTGCGGCACTTTGCGGTGCGCGCCGGAATCGAGCACGTAGCCGAAGCCGTCCGAACCGATGACCGCGCCGGCGTGGATGCGGACACGCTGGCCGACCTGCGTGCGCGGGTAAAGAACGGCATTCGGGAAAAGCTGGGTGTCCGCGCCGATGACGCAATGGGCGCCGATGTGATTTCCGCCGAGCAACACGCAACGCGCGCCGATGCGGACCTGTTCGCCAATCACGCAGTGCGGCCCGATATGAGCGGCGGGATCCACCTGCGCGGAGGGCGCCACGACGGCACTCGGATGTATGCCGGGAGCGAAGGTCGGTTCGGGGAAAAAGAGCGGCAAAACTTTTGCGAAGGCAACGCGCGCATTGGGGACACGGATCAACGTCTTTTTGGTGGAAGTGAACTCGCCGTCCACCATGATGGCGGCGGCGGCGCTTTGTTCGGCGCGGTTGAAGTAGGTCTGGTTCTCCGCGAAGGTCAGATCGCCGGCCCTGGCTTTGTCCGCGGGCGCAAAGCCGCTCAGTTCGACCGAACGGTCGCCCAGCACTTCACCGTCGATTTGTTTGGCGATTTCAGCGGCGGTCAGGGGCATAAATCGAATGGGGACTGCGGAACGCGGAGCGCGCATCGGCTTCGCTGAACCGGGCGCCGTGTGTCCGAACTGCCAGCGGGCGACCCACAATCCGCCGCCAACCCTTGCTGTCAGATTCCCCGTTCATTGATGATCTTGTTCTTCTTCCCCAGCACGATCACGCGCGGTTTCCAGCGTTTGGCTTTGGCGCTGTCCACTTCGGTGAATGACATGATCGTGAGCCGGTCGCCGATTTTTCCCAGATGGGCCGCCGCGCCGTTGAGTTCGATGGCGCCTGACCCGCGCTCACCTTTAATGACGTAGGTCTCAAACCGTTCACCGTTGGCGAGATTGCTGCAGAGAATCCTTTCATAAGGCGACAGCCCGACCTTTTCCATCAGGTCTTCGGCAATGGTGAGACTGCCTTCGTAATCGAGGCTGGCGCCGGTGACCTGGGCGCGATGAATTTTCGATTTCAACAAATGTATTTGCATAACATGCGGATGGGGCGGTGGAGTTTTGGAGAGATGGAGCGTTGGGAAGTCGCTCCCGTCACTCCATCACTCCGTCGCTCCATTACTCCCCTCGGTTTCAAGTCACCGATTGACTTGAAAAACGGCGGCCACTATAAAGGCCGCGTCACCTAATTCAACATCTACTTTAGCATTATGGCAATTGCGTTTCGAGTGGGAGAGTGCGCCTGCGGATTGACCGGCGGGCGCCGGTTTACCCGGTAACTTCAGCCTTTTTTCATTATGAGCAGCAGAAAAATTCGCTACGGCATGGTCGGCGGCGGACGCGGCGCATTCATCGGCGCGGTGCATCGCATCGCGGCCGCCATGGATCAACAGATCGAACTTGTCTGCGGCGCCTTCTCGTCCGACCCCGAGCGGTCGAGGGCGAGCGGCGCCGATCTGTTCCTGCCGCCCGCACGCTGCTACGGCACGTTCGAGGAAATGATTAAAAGGGAGGCGAGACTGCGAGAGGGCGAACGGATGGATTTCGTGGCCATCGTGACGCCGAATCACATGCACTTCCCGCCCGCGAAGATGGCTCTGGAATACGGATTCCACGTCCTCAGCGACAAGCCCGCCACCTTCAACCTCGCCCAGGCGAAGAAGCTCGCCGAGTTGGTCAGGAAGACGGGTCTGCTCTACGGACTCACGCACAATTACACCGGCTATCCGTTGGTGAAAGAAGCGCGCGATATGATCCGCGCCGGCAAACTTGGCAAGGTGCGCAAGGTCGTCGTCGAATATCCCCAGGGCTGGCTAGCGACGCGGCTCGAAGCGACCGGCCAGAAACAGGCCGGCTGGCGCACCGACCCCAGGCGCAGCGGCGCAGCGGGCAGCATCGGCGACATCGGCACGCACGCCGAGAACCTCGCCGAATACGTCACCGGCCTGCAAATCGAGGAACTGGCCGCCGATATCACCACCTTTGTGAAAGGCCGCAAACTCGATGACGACGGCAA
>DASPXS010000021.1:0-7343 GCA_035637175.1 Haliangiales bacterium
GCAGGGCCCTATCCTGAATCGGTGGCCGTAGGCGACTTCAACGGCGACGGCGGGAACGACCTCGCCGTGGCAAATTTGTTTTCCAAGACCGTGTCGGTGCTGTTGGGTGTCGGCGACGGCACTTTCCAGGCACCCGCCGGCTACGTTGCCGGAACGAACCCTCAATCCGTGGCGGTGGCTGATTTCAACGGCGACCACAAACCCGACCTCGCCGTGGCGAATTTTGGTTCCGGCAACGTTTCGGTGCTGTTGGGCAACGGCGATGGCACCTTCCAGGCCGCCGTCAACTACGCCGCGGGAGCGGACCCATATTCGGTGGCGGTGGACGACTTCAATGGCGACGGCCGCCCCGACCTCGCCGTGGCCAATAATACGAGTTCCGGCACCGTCTCGGTTTTGTTGGGAAACGGCAACGGCACTTTCCAGACCGCCGTCGGTTTTGGCGCGGGAGTGGGTTCACAATCTGTCGCGGTGGGCGAGTTCAACGGCGACGGTCAACTCGACCTCGCCGTGGCGAACGTTGGCTCCGACAACATCTCGCTGTTGTTGGGCAAGGGCGATGGCAGCTTCCAGCCGGCTGTCAACTATGCTGCGGGAGCGAATCCGGTCTCCCTGGCAGTGGGCGATTTCAACCGCGACGGCACGCTCGACCTGGCGTCGGCCAATGTGAACTCCGCCGATGTCTCGGTGCTGCTCAACACCTGCAGCCTGGCTGGCGTCGGCCTGGCCGTTGCGCGCAGCACCAACAACGTCGTCGTTTCCTGGCCGTTCCCATCCACCGGTTACATTCTCGAATCCAACACAAGTCTGAATCCGACGAATTGGCAATCCGCAGGCGATATTCGGACGACCAACAATGGCCGCTGGGAAGTCACCTCATCGTCCGTCCAAAAGGGACTCTATTTCCGGTTGCGCAAACCCTGACTGGTCGTAGCGCAGATCTTAATCTGAGGTATCGTCAGGCTTCAATCGTCGCTGTGGAAAGAAAACGGGGCGCGCTCCGCGCACGGGTCGCCTGCTCGAAGGCGTGGCTCAGCGCCAGCAGCTTCGGCTCGCTCCACGCCCGGCCGAAAAACGAAATGCCCACCGGCAGACCGAAGACGTCGCCGGCCGGAACCGTGATGCTCGGATAACCCGCCACCGCCGCGTAGGTTGAACTGCCACCCAACCCGCGATCGCCCGAGATGAGATCCAGTGTGTGCGCTGGCCCGGTGGTCGGCGCGACGATGGCGTCGAGGTGATGCTTGTCCATAACCGCGTCAATGCCGTCCTCGCGGGCCCACTTCAAACACCTGGCTCGCGCCTCGAGATAAGTCTGTTCGGTCAGTGGACCTTTGCCTTCCGCTTCGATCAGAGTCTCCTGGCCGAAGAACGGCAACTCGCGCTCGCGATTCCGCTCGTTGAATTCGATCAGTTCCTTGAGTGACCTCACCGGCGCGCCCGAATCGAGCGCAGCAAGATAGGCATTCAACCCGGCTTTGAACTCGTAAACCATCACCTGGTGTTCGGCTTCGCCGAGACCCTGGCGCGAAGGCAGGTTGGCCGGATCCACCAGCACGGCCTCTTCACGTCGCATCGCCTTCAGCGCGGCCTCCATCACCCGGTCCACGCGCGGATGCCAGCCGAAAAAATTGCGCGCCACACCGATCCGGGCCCCGCGCAGCGCGGTCGCATCGAGGTACCGGGTGTAATCGCGCTGCGCCTGGCCGGCCGCCGCCTCGGTCGCGGCATCGCGCGGATCCACGCCGGTCATGGCGCCCAGCAACGCCGCCGCGTCCGCCACCGCGCGGGCGATAGGCCCTGCCGTGTCCTGACTCGCCGAGATGGGAATAATACCCGAACGACTGACCAGCCCGACCGTGGGTTTGAGGCCGACCACACCGCAATAAGACGAGGGCGAAACGATGGACCCGTCCGTCTCCGTTCCGATCGCGACGGCGCAGAGGCTGGCCGACACCGCGGCGGCCGATCCGGAGCTCGAGCCCGACGGACTGCGGTCGAGGGCGTACGGATTGCGCGTCAGTCCGCCGCGGCCGCTCCAGCCGCTGATCGAGCGCGATCCCCGAAAGTTCGCCCATTCGCTGAGGTTCGTTTTACCCAGAATCACTGCCCCGGCCGCGCGGAGGCGTTCGGCGACAAACGAATCACGCGGCGCGACGGATCCCACCAGTGCCAGCGAGCCGGCCGTCGTCGTCATCCGGTCGTGGGTGTCGATGTTGTCCTTGAGGAAAACCGGTATGCCATGCAGCAGTCCGCGCGACCCCTTGGCTTTGCGCTCCCGGTCGAGCGACTCGGCGATGGCCAACGCATCGGGATTCAATTCAATCACCGCGTTCAACCGCGGTTCCCGCTGATCGACCTCCTCAATTCGTTTGAGATACTGCCGCACCAGCGCCACCGCGGTGATCCGGCCGGATTCCATCGCGCGTTGCAGTTCGGCCACAGTCGTCTCCTCCAACGCAAACGCTTTCCGGCCTTGGCGCCGAGCCGGCGGCGTACTCATCCTGCCCGCGCAGCCTGACCAGGGCTGGCCGAGAAACAATGCCGATCCGCCCACGGCCGTCCGCCGAAGGAAGTCCCTGCGTTTCATAATCCTCCGTTCATGTTTCTGATATTTGGCCATAGATCTCCTGATTAAAAGTTAACGATCAGGTCATCGCCGCGTTCTTCGCACGATCACGGCCGACAGCCAATAGCAAATGTCCGATAGCCCAATCCGCCCGGATTGACCAGCAAGGAAAGAACCATACGGTCAATGCCGCTCGCGGTGTGGCGATTGAATCCGTCCAGGCTGTTGGCGATTGGCTGTCTTCATCCTTTTCCCTGCGGGCCGCCGGCGCCTCGGCCGTGCAGCAGAGCACCAGTCCAATTGAACCCAAACCGCCTGCCGTTTCCCGCATCACCAACGGAAACAGCCCATCGCAAATTTCCGATAGCCCCGCCGATATTCGGCCTCGCGCAATGCGAAGTTTCAAGGTAACCAAAAAGCCATGACCCATCCCTCACGCCATTTCACGCGGATCTTCGGCTTACTCACACTTTCCTTGATCGGCTTGTCCGCAGTCGCAGCCAACCACCTCTTCGACATCCGTGACCAGGGCGCCGCGGGCGACGGCACCACGCTCGACACCGCGGCCATCAATCAAGCGATCGACGCCTGCGCCAGGGCGGGCGGCGGACAGGTCCTGTTTCCACCGGGCCGCTTTCTGTCGGGCACGGTTCATCTGCGCAGCCGCGTTACGCTGTTCCTCGCCGCCGGCGCGCGGCTCATCGGCACGACCAACCTCAACGAGTACCACCAGCCGACCCCGCCGGAGTTCATGCCGGAAGCCAAATGGGGCAAGTGGCACCGCGCCCTCATCGTGGGCGAGAACGTCGAAGACGCCACCATCACCGGCCCTGGGGTCATCGACGGCAACAAGGTCTTCGATGCGACCGGCGAAGAGCACATGCGCGGCCCGCACACGATTGCGTTCGTGAACTGTAGCCGGATTACGATCCGCGACGTCTCCATCGTGGACGCCGCGAACTACGCGATCTTTTTCCAGGTCAGCGACGACGTGGAGATTCGCGACGTGAAGATCACGGGCGGCTGGGACGGCGTGCACTGGCGCGGCGCGCCCGAGCGCTGGTGCAGGAATGTGAACGTCATCGGCTGCCGGTTCTACACCGGCGACGATTCCATTGCCGGCCGCTACTGGGATAATACGGTCATCTCGGGCTGCATTATCAATTCCTCCTGCAACGGCATCCGTCTCATCGGCCCGGCCACGCGGCTCATCGTCGCGAACAACCTCTTCTATGGGCCGGGCCAGCAACCGCATCGCACGTCCGGAGAGAAGCGGCGCACCAACATGCTTTCAGGGATTAATCTTCAACCCGGCGGTTGGGACGCAACACGCGGTCCGCTCGACGAGGTGCTGATTTCGAACAACACCATGCACCAGGTCGCCTCGCCGGTGATGCTCTCGGTCAAGGGCTCGAACACAGTTGGCCGTGTCACCATTAGCGACCTGCACGCCACCGGGGTTTATCGTTCCGCTCTCTCCGTGGAAAGCTGGGCCGACGCGCCGATCACAAACGTGGTCGTTCGCGCCGCGAACATCGAATTCGCCGGTGGCAGCAAGGCCGGGTCGGTGCCGCCTGTCAAAGCCCCGGGCGTGGACGCGCGGCCCCTTCCGGCGTGGGGCTTCTATGCCCGCAACGTGGAAAACGTCACGTTCGAAGACGTCCGCTTCAGCCTGGCCAGCGACGATTTCCGGCCCGTGCTGGTTGCCGACGGCGTGAAGCGATTGAATCTCGACGGCTTCAAATTCACGCGCGTGCCCGGAGTCAAGGAGCCGCTGCTGACGACCAATGTGGGCAGGATTATCTTGCGCGAGACAGAATCAACGACCTCCGGGTTGAGGGCCGAACCCGAGAACGCACGTGACCGAAAAGCGAAATAATCTTCACAGCCAGCGAAGGCGAAGGGGTCAGTAACAGGCGTCCAGCATGTGCTCCGCACTCCGCAGTGCGTATGCGGCCGTCGATTCGCGCGACAAGGAATCCGTATTGACCGTGATCCACTCCGATGTCGTGCGGCCCAAGGGAGCGCTCTCTCCGATTCCCTCGATCGTCGTCAGGCAGCGTGGTTATATTCATAATCCGCCTCAATCCGCCTCAATCCGCCATCTTGGAATCCAGGGAACTCGTGCAAGCACGACGCTGATAACCAATGAAACGGCAACGAAAGAAAGCCACAAACACCACAATCCAGTGACGCTCCAACCTTCTTTGATCGTATCCGGTTCGCTCATGGATCGCCCATGAACAACCCGCGGAACAACTGCGACCGCGTGACCGTTCCAATTGTGGACCCAGTCTCCGGGGCGCAGAAAACCCAGCACGTTGTCGTCGGAGCAATCGTATAACCGGTCACCCGCGAACTGCCAGACTATCGTGCAAACGATCGTCATCGAGACCAGCACGATGACAAACTTTGGAGCAGCGCCAGTATCAGGACAGCTTTGCAGGTTTGCTTTATGTGATGCAGCTTCATGCTTCAGTGCTCGTGGAAAGACACAGCAGCGGCTTTAAGGCCTGACGACCAGCGACCGGCGCTGGCAGCGCGCGTCCGCCGAAGCTGATGATCCCGGCATGGCGGGACCCGTGACTCATAAAACTCAAGACCATCGCGCTGTCGCAGTGGGCCCGTCTGCGCCCGCAGACTCGATTTGGCGTTTGGCCAAACCTTTGCCTACCGCAAATTACGTCGCTCCCCGGCGACTTCGAATCGCTGCAGCGCCTTGATCGGCGGCAGTTCCAGCGAGCACCGCTGGAATCCAACCGCTCCGGGCACAATCCGCAACGCGCTTTCCCCTGCCGTTCTTAAGATTCGGACTCGCGCCAAAGGAAAGGAACGCATTGATGATCTCGCGCTGCGCATCGACCGCCGCTGGCGCGCCGGTTCCGCCTCGTCCGGTATTTTGCACGGCCAGGTGAAACGGGGTGGACCCGGATTTGTTCTTGATCGTCGGGTCGCTTCCGGCTCTGAGAAGAAAGTTGACGGCGGCGGCGCACCGTGTTCGGACGGCGCGGTGGAGAGGAGTCGCGCCATTCATGTCCTGCAAATGGATGTCCGCTCCCTTGTGAAGGAGGCAACCGATCGTCTGTACCTGTCTTTTCGGATCCCATGCGGGACCCGTGATGAACCCGTCTGCGGCGTAATGCAGCGGAGTGCTTTTGCGGCGATTCGCCGCCGCGTTCGGATCGGCGCCTGACGAAAGCAGCAGTCGAACTATCTCGACACGATAACCGGCCGCGGCCAGATGCAACGCAGTATCTCCGACGTAAATCCAATGGAAGATACTTGAATGATACAGCTTCGGCTCGCGAATGAGGCGCGTTGCGAGGCCAACATCCCCCTTGAGCAACCTCTTTACGGTTCTCGCGTCGTCGTCAACGATTGCGGCAATCATTCTGTTCATCCAGGTCCTGTTCTTGTCCGGCAGGCGCTTTCGCCGCCGATCGCAAAGCTGACCAATGACGAGGAACGCGCCAAAGACGGCCGCATTGGAACACTCGGCTGACCGCGCTCCCCGTCATTCGGTCAAGGGTCTGGTTCGGCCAAAGAATGCAGCTAAACATGTGGTTCACCGAGCAAGTAGGCCACCATCGAGCGCCTATTGGGCCGAATACGAAAGTCACCGTAACAGAGCATTCTGAGAATGGAATCCGGACGCGCATACCAACTCGCCCAGCTGAGTGGAGAATCTCCATTCATGTCTTTCGCCTCAATGTTTGCTCGCGCATCCAGCAGCATCTGGATCGTTTCTTCAGTGCCAAAGGCTGCAGCACGGTGCAAAGGTGTTTCGCCTTTTGTTCTACAATCGCGCATGAAGCCACTCGTTTCAACGGATAGCTTGGTAACACAGTTGGGATTCGCTCCATTGCCGAGGAGCACTTTGAGCACGAGGTCATGGGTAAGCCGTTCGGTATTGCACAAAGCTGCGTGCAGTGGTGACTCTCCCGTATCCATCGCGGGCTTATTCACGTCGGCACCTTGCTCGATCAGAAACTGACACAGGCGCCAATGTCCGTGAAAAGCCGCCGTATGGAGATCGAGATTGTCTCCCAGTGATTGGATTGATTCTCCGTTGGCGAGCAGAAACCTGATGGCACTCACGTCCCCGTAATAGGCACACCATTTGATGAGGGAGGTTCCGTCCTTGTCCGCGGAAGTCGCAGAGTGGCCTGCGGCCAGGTAGTCAAAAACCAAGTCTGTGCGACCGTCTGCGATTTGCTTGATGATGCTCTCGCTCATATTGTCTGCGAATGGTGCGAGTCGGCCTAACGGCGGAACTGAGCCACGCCGGGCCGAGGACTCGAGCCAACCCGTGACTTCTCGGCAATCCCGAGGCGCTCGCCGGCGTTGGCCGCGGTGATCTTGGGCGTAACTTTCATCGTCGGTCTCTTCGCGGGAACTTGAATATCGATCGCATCCGTTCTGCATGCTGGTAGTAATAGTGACACGCGATCGCCAGCTCGTAGATGACGACGGGCATGGAAAGAATGAGCCATCCGAATACCATGTCCGGCTGCAACGAAAAAAGGTCGCGGTAGAAATCGACGTAGTCTCCGGGAATATGGTAGTCGCGTTTGAGGATGCCAACGACCACGAACCAAAGCACCGCCGGCATCAGGAAAAAGCTGCCAACGAAAATCCAGAGGATCCTCTTCACTTCTTTGGAGGCTTTCGGTGACATGTTCATCTGCGATTACGGACCTCGTGAAGCCGAACGAAAATGGTCAGCGACGGGAGCCAGCCGCCCCTGACATTCGAACTTCACCGTGAGCCAAAC
>DASPXS010000022.1:0-12844 GCA_035637175.1 Haliangiales bacterium
CCGGCGCCGCGGCCGTATTGGCCTTCGGGTTCAACGATTGCAACAACGGGTTAATGGCAGGATTGCGTTTGCTGTATTCCAACGCGTCGTTCAGCAACGCCTGCGCAAGGTTCAGCCGGGTCTGGCAGGCCACCGTTTGCGGCTGCAGCCGCCGCAGGTCGCGAACATCAAAACCGTACCACACGGCAACAACGGCACTGATGGTCCCATTGACAAAGAGCAGTCCGACCAGCAATGCCGCCAACGGATCTTTTTTCATAACGATGCGCGACTGTAGCGAGTGCGCGCGCGACTTGTCCAATTTGTTTTTCTTCCAACCCCCTGCCGGCGGAAATTTTTTCGCGCGGGGCGCCCGACCGTTGAACGGCGAACCGGCCCGGACAGGGCGCGACGCCCGCAAAAACGTTTGTTCGCTTTCGGGCAGGAGTATCAACGGCTGGACTAGTGGCACGGGCGTCTCGCCCGTGCGAGCCTGGTCAACCCCACGGGCGGGACGCCCGTGCCACTACCGGACGTCGCGCGGCGATGTCCCGCAAAATCCACGGTGCGCGCGCCTTCGCAAGCCCCGATGTTGTTCCCATTGCGGAAGTTGGTGGCGCCATCCGTGGATTGACGGCGGCGCCGTTTCTGGTCAGAAATAGGGCGCGTGGCCAAAGAAGAGCCCATTGAACTGGTCGGCACTGTAACGCAGGTTTTGCCCGGCACGATGTTCCGCGTGGCATTGCCGAACGGTCACGAAGTGCTGGCTCACATTTCAGGCAAGATGCGCAAAAATTTCATCCGCATCAGCGTTGGCGATAAAGTCAAAGTCGAAATGTCCCCCTACGATCTCGCCAAGGCGCGCATCACTTATCGCGAAGCGTGAGGGGCGCCGGGGGGAGGAGCGAGGAATTACTCGTAACGAAGCGCGTCGATCGGGTCGAGCCGGGACGCTTTGCGCGCGGGGTAGAAGCCGAAGAAAATACCCACTACCGCGCTCACGCAGAATGCCACCACCACCGAGTCGGTCGAGGTCAGCGTCGGCCAACCCATTTGTTTACTGACCAACTGGGAGCTGCCCACCCCGAGAAAGATGCCGATGATCCCCCCCACCACACTCAACGTCACGGCCTCGGTGAGGAACTGCAACAGGATGTCCCGGCCGCGCGCCCCGACCGCCAGGCGCACGCCGATTTCGCGGGTGCGTTCGGTCACACTGACCAGCATGATGTTCATGACGCCGATGCCGCCAACGATCAACGAAATCACGGCCACCCAAAAGAGAAGTCCCCGGGTTGTCCTCGCCTGGGAATCGGCAAATTCGAGCGTGTCCTGCTGCGTGCGCACGATAAAGTCGTCGTCTTTGCCTATCGTGATTTTGTGACGCTGGCGAAGGAGTTCGGTGACCTGGTTGGTCAACGTCGTCAGGATTTGCGGAGCGGACGCCTGAATCATCAGGGAACGGAAGGTCAAGTCTCCGGTCAGCCGCTTCATCGCGCTCGTGTAAGGCACCAGCAGCACGTCGTCCTGGTCCCGTCCCCACATGTCGGTGCCTTTGGACGACAGCATCCCGACAACGCGAAACGGCGCGTTCTTCACGCGGACGATCTGGCCGATCGGATTCTCGTCGCCGAACAGCGTTTCCTTGGTCGTCTTGCCGATCAAGGCAACCTTGTTGGCCAGGCGAACGTCGGCTTCGGTGAAGCTGTCGCCTTCGGCGCACGGCCAGGAGCGAACCTCGAGGTAATCGGCTCCCACTCCCATGATCTGCGAATTGATGTTCTGATTGCCCGCAGCCAACTGCGCGAAATTTCGCACTTCCGGGCTGGCGCCGTTGACGCCCGGAATCTCCCTGCGGATCGCATCGAAGTCGTCTTGCGTGAGCGTCCCGGCGGACCCGAAGCCCATGCGGAACCCGCCGCGCGACACCGATCCCGAAAGAACGGTGACCACGTTTTGACCGAGGGTGGCGATGCTGGCCTCCAGTTGCGCCTTGGCGCCATTGCCGATGCTCACCATGGTGATGACGGCGCCGACACCGATGATGATGCCCAGCATCGTGAGCAAGGTCCGGAGCGTGTTCCGGCGCAGCGCCCGCGCGGCGATCTTAAAGGTCGCGATGATGTTCATGGCGCGAGTTGTATGGCCTTTTGTTCCAACTCCAGTTTTTTCAGTTCTTCGCTGGCAGCCAGTCGGCTCGCGATCGGCTGGTCGCTCACGATGCGACCGTCGCGCATCACCACCGTGCGCATGGCGTAACGCGCGATATCGAGTTCGTGGGTGACCATGACCACGGTCATCCCGCGGCGGTTGAGGTCCTGGAAGATGCCCATGATTTCGATGCTCGTGTGAGTGTCGAGGTTGCCGGTCGGCTCGTCGGCGAGCAGGATCTTGGGTTGGTTGACCAGCGCCCGGGCGATGGCGACACGTTGCTGCTGGCCGCCCGAGAGCTGGCTGGGATGATGGTCCACCCGCTCGCCCAGGCCAACCAGTTCGAGCGCGTTCTCCGCCCGCTCCCGCTGGAGACGGCCACGAATTCCCGGACGCGAATAAAGCATCGGCAGTTCGACGTTTTCCATGGCCGAGGTGCGCGCGAGAAGGTTGAACCCCTGGAAAACAAAGCCGATTTTCTGATTGCGCAACTCTGCCAGCTCGTCGCGGTCCAGTTTGCCCACGTCAACGCCGTCGAGCAGGTAGCGCCCCGCGCTCGGGCGGTCGAGGCAACCGATGGTGTTCATCAGGGTGGATTTGCCGGAGCCGCTCGCGCCCATAATGGCGACAAACACGCCGGGCTGGATTTCCAGCGACACGTCACGCACGGCAGGCACCTCCACCTCGCCGGCGTAATAGGTCTTGGAGAAGTTTTCCAGTTTGATGACCGGTTCCATAACACCGAAAGGAACTGCCTCAACGCCCACGGAAACCGCCGCCAGGCCGGCCGAAGGGGCTGCTGCCCGCCGGCATTTGAATGTTTGCGGTCGTCGCCTGAAGCGTATTCACGCCTGTAATTACCATGTCGCCTTCCTTCAGTCCATCAATCACCTCGGTGTAGCTGCCATCGGTGATCCCCGTCTTGACCGTCACCGGTCTGGCCATCTCGCCTTCTTTGCCCGTCGGCGACTGAGCCAGCACGTAAATCGTTCGCGTGACCGGCCCTTCCTGCCGGCTTGCCGCCTCGCTCGATCCGCGATTACCACGCCCGCCGCCGCCCGAAAAACCATCCCCGCCCTGCCCCCGTCCGCCCCGCTCGCGAAATTGACGCCGCGCGGCCTCGCGTTGTTCCGGAGTCAAGCCCTCCATCCATTTTCGGACTTCCTCGAAGCCATTCGCCTGGCGGCCTTCCGCCACCCAGGGCGGCGTGGGCGGCTCAGCGGATGAACCCGCGCCCACTGCGACGTTCGTCGCGCTGCCGGTTGAATTCCCTCTCGCGGCAGGCGCATTGGTCGGCGGCCTGATGATCGCATTATCCGGCGGCCGGTAGCGCAGCGCTGCGTTCGGAATCTTGAGCGCATCGCGTCGTTGCGCGGTGATGATGGACGCGTTGGCCGTCATGCCGGGACGCAATTTCAAGTCGTCGTTGTTCACGCCAACGACGGTGGTGTAGGTGACCACGTTCTGATTGGTTGTGGGGGCGTAGCGCACCTGTTTCACCGCGCCACGAAATTGGCGGGTGGGGAAAGCATCCACGGTGAAGGTCACGGTTTGTCCTTCCTCGACGCCGCCGACATCGGCCTCGGAGACCATCGCGCCGATTTCCATTTTGCTCAGGTCATTGGCGATCTCGAACAATTTGGGTGTATTGAAACTGGCGGCCACCGTTTGGCCGACTTCAATGTTCCGGCTGATCACCACGCCGTCGATCGGCGCGTAAATGGTAGTGCGATCCAGGTCGGTTCGCACCTTCTTCAGGGAGGCCTCCTGAATTTTCACGCCGGCCTCGGCCTGGTGAAGATCAGCAATGGCCTTGTCGTGGTCGGACTGCGAAATCAAGCGGTCTTTATACAATGCCCGGGCGCGGTTGGCGTCCACCTGGGCCAGTTCGAGAGAAGCGCGGGCGTTGGCCAGTTGGGCCTCCGCCTGCATGACGTTCGCTTCGAAGGTGGAGGGCTCGATCTTTGCGATCAACTGCCCGTTGGTCACCTTCGAGTTGAAATCCACAAATAGCTTTTCAATCGTTCCGGAAACCTGGCTGCCCACTTCGACGTTGACCACGGGCGTGATCTGTCCATTGGCCGTCACCGCCTGGATAACATCGCCCCGGGTGACCGGCGCGCCTTTGAAATCCAGGGCCGGATCCTTCGGGCGTTTGATGTAGGCGACGGCGCCAACGCCCGCGCCGGCGAGAATGACCGCCATCACCAGCCACTTGAACCAGCCTGACTTCTTTTTGGCTGCCATAGAATTACCGACCGTTGTCGCAAGGCGCCTTTTGCCCGGGGAGTTCGTTCACAAGGTCGAAAGGAGTTCAGTTTTTTACAATGGGTTTGATGACTCGTGACGTGCGGATTTGGTTACCAGACGGCGGTCGGAGCCGGTCCCGTCGCGAGGGCGTGACAACAGCAGGATGCCGGTCCATCAGGGGGGAGCATTGTCGCGCGGCTTGAGCCGTTTGCCGAAGTACTCCCTCCGTTTCTTTTCCATCTCTTCGAGCTTCGCGCGCTGTTCGGGGCTCAGCTTGAGCGCGTCGGCGATTTCCAGGTTGGACGCCCGGACCAGCTCCTCGATTTGACGCACGGCCTGCCGATGGGCTTCTTCCATTTGTTTGGCCCGCTTTTCCAGCAACGGCGGGAGCTGCCGCACCTGTTCCGGGGTCAGTTCCAGCTCGGATTTCAGCCGGTCCCGAAAATGCGCGCAAATTTCCCGCGGAGAAGGCGGGCCGAACATCTTTTGCCGGGCCTCGCCCCAACTGATCACGGCGCCGGTGACGCCGCCGGCGACGAAGATGATCGCCAGGTACAAAATGATTTTGTTTCTCGTCAACGGACTCATGGCAACAGGCTGGTTCGGAGCGCCGAGTCGGCAATCGCCAGCGACGCCGGCTCCCGTTCTTTGAGGGACAGATAATTCACCGCCAGGCTCAACAACATGATCAGCGCGGAGCAGACCAGGGCGGCGCGCAGCACGTTCGCCCAGGGCAACACTTCTTTTCCGCCGCGCCCCGCGCGCCAGCGGGCGACAACACGCGCGTCGAATCCATAAGGCATTTCCGCCGTCGGCTCCGCCGCCGCCCGGCGCGCCGCGCCGGCCACCCGTTTCCAATAATCCGGTTTCATCGTTTTTCCTCCTCCCTCACCCGGGCGAATTGTTTGCGCAATTTCCGGCGCGCCCGAAATGCCCGCACCTTGATCAACGACGCGTTCCAGCCGGTCAATTGCCTGACCTCCTCGACCGTGCGCTCCTCCAAGTCGAGGAGTTTCAGGATCAGGCGGTCTTTGGGTGAAAGGGCTTCCAGCATTCTGCGGGCGAGGTCGCGCGCGGTCAATTGTTCCGCCGGGTCCGGTTCCCGGGCGGTGGAGGCGATCTTTTCCAGCACCTCCGCTTCTTCTGCGTTCAAATCCGCCCAGCGCAGTTCCGGGCGGCATTTTTCCGACCGCAACTGGTTGAGGCAGGTGTTGACCGCCACCCGGGAGACCCAGTGCTCAAACGGCACGGCGCCGGAGTATTGATCGAGGTGGACGAAAATTTTGCCAAAGACCATCTGTGCCAGGTCCTCCTCATCGGTCCGCCGCGGCAGGTGTGAGCGCACGATTTTCATGACCAGGGGGTACAACTCGCGCACCAGCGCCCGCGCCGCCTCTTCGTCTCGCCGGCGCACGCGCTCCAGACAGGCGGCCATATCCAGGCCGGCCTCAGCCATGATTTGATCCATAACCGGAAAGCCACATCCGTTATGACCCGCAGCCCCCGCCAACGGCTACAGGTTGCGCAAAAATGATTAGCGCAGGCGCGCTCCGCTGGCGACAAAGAACTTTGCACTTTGAACCGGGCAACTTGCCCCGCATCCTAACCCCATGCAACTCCACTTCTTCGGCGCCACCCGCACGACGACCGGCTCCATGTTTTTGCTCGAAATCAACCGGCAACGCCTTCTGTTCGAGTGCGGGTTGTTCCAGGGAAAACGCGACGAATCCATCGAACGCAACCGCAACTTCCCCTTCGACCCCAGGTCGCTCGACGCCGTCGTCCTCAGCCACGCGCATATCGACCATTGCGGCAACCTGCCGAACCTCTGCCGCCAGGGCTACACGGGAAACGTTTACTGCACGTTCGCCACGCGCGACCTTGCCGCCATCATGCTGGAGGACTCGGCGGAAATCCAACGCGCCGACGCCGAATACGTTTCCAAAAAACGGGCGAAAAAGGGTCAGCCGCCGGTGCAGCCGCTTTATTCCGCCGGCGACGCCGAGAAAGCCGTCCGCCAATTTATTTCCCTCAACTACGAACGGCCGTTCCCGGTGATTGACGGCGTCACCGCCACCTTCCGCGATGCCGGACACATTCTTGGCTCCGCCCAGGTCATCCTCGACATCCGCGAGTCGGAGCGGACATACCGCTTTCTGTTCAGCGGCGACGTCGGACGCGGCGGCGACGACATTCTGCGCGACCCTCAACCGGTGGAGGACGTGGACTGCCTCCAGATCGAGAGCACCTACGGCGACCGGGTTCATTCCGCGAAACAGAGCGCCAACGAGGATGTCGGCCGGCTCGTACGTGAGACGATTGAAAAAAAAGGACAGGTCATCATCCCCGCGTTTTCCGTCGGGCGCACGCAGCAGATCGTTTATACGCTGCACCAGCTCGCTTGCGATGGGAAGCTGCCCCGGGTGCCCATTTTTGTGGACAGCCCGCTCAGCGTGAATGCCACCGAGGTCTTTCGCCTCCATCCCGAATGTTTTAACGACAACATCTACAAATTCCTCCGCGAAAAGGAAAACCCGTTCGGCATGGAGAACCTCACTTACATCCGCGAACTGGCCCATTCGATGAAGCTGAACGACCTCAGAGAACCGGCCATCATCATCAGCGCCTCGGGCATGTGCGAAGCGGGCCGCATCCGGCATCATTTGAAAAATCACATCGGCCAGCCCGAGAACCTGGTCCTGTTCATCGGTTACTGCGCGCAACACACGCTGGGGGCGCAAATCCTCTCCGGCCAGAATCCGGTCAACATCTTCGGCGAACCGCACCCCGTTCGCGCCCGGATCGCCTCGATTGACTCCTTCTCCGGCCACGCCGACAAAAACGAGTTGCGGCGTTACGTTGAGAAACTCACCGGCGACATCGGGAAAATCTTCGTGGTCCACGGCGAAGAACCGCAGGCGATGGCCTTCGGTGAAACCTTGCGCGCGATGAAACCGAAAGCCGAAGTCTTCGTGCCGGAATACAAGCAATCGGCCACGCTGTGAGCCCCTGCACCGCAGCCGCCGCCGCTGGGTGTGTCGTGGCTACCGAAATTTTGAACGTACGTTCAAGATTTACGTCGCCGCCGCCCCTGGCCATCGACAGGGCCGCTTGGTCCACTCAGGGCTGCGCGCCCACTCACGTCGGCGGCCAAAGGACAGGCCGCTTGGATCAGCCCGCTGCGGACCGGAACTCCTCCGCGTGATAAGAGCTGCGCACCATCGGCCCGCTGGCCACGTGCCTGAAACCCATTTTTTCCGCGACCTCTTTGTATTCGGCGAATTTTTCGGGCGGGATGTACTCGACGACCGGCAGATGTTTCAAGGTGGGCTGCAGGTATTGACCCAGCGTGAGAATGTCGCAGCCGACGCGGCGCAAATCTTCCAGCGCTTGAACCAATTCTTCCTCCCTTTCGCCCAGGCCGAGCATCAAACCGGACTTGGTGTAAATGCCCGGGCCGCGTCGCGCTTTCACCTTGCCGAGCACGCTGAGCGAACGGTCGTAGGTCGCGCGATGCCGCACGCCCGGCGTCAGCCGTCGCACCGTCTCCAGGTTGTGATTGAAGATATGCGGGTTTGCCGAAAGCACCGCATCAATGGATTCGTCCCGATCATTGAAATCGGGCGTGAGCACTTCGATGACGACGCCCGGATTCCACGCCCGTACGGCCTCGATGGTCTGCCGAAAATGTTCCGCGCCGCCGTCCGGAAGATCGTCGCGAGCGACCGCCGTGACCACGACGTGCCGAAGCCGCATCCGGCGCGTGGCCTCCGCGACGCGCGCCGGTTCGTCCGCCTCCAACGCCAACGGTTTGGCCGTCGTGACCGCGCAAAAGCCGCAGGCGCGCGTGCAACGGTCGCCGGCGATCATGAACGTGGCCGTGCCTTTGCTCCAGCATTCCCAATGGTTCGGGCACCGGGCGCTCTCGCAGACCGTGTGGAGCTTCAACTCATCGAGCAGACTCCGCGTGCGGGCGAAGGTATCCGAAGTCGGCAGCTTGATGCGCAGCCATTCCGGCAGACGCGGGCGCGGTTTCATGGCGATTTCAGCGGTCTCCAATTTCACCAACTCTTCCGCTCCAGTTTTTTCCAGAACTTCGCCAGTTCCTTCGCGCCAAAATCCGCGAGGATTTCCCCATCCACGTCAATCACCGGCGCGAGCGTCTGGCCGGAAAGCCGGCACATCTCCTCATACGCCTTGTCGTTGGCGACCACATCCAAAACTTCATGCGGGATGCCGCGAGCGTCGAGCCAGTCCATCGCCTGCGCGCACCAGCCGCAGAAGGGCTTGATAAACAGGCGGACTTTTTCGGGTTGATACATTTTGCCGGTGGGTGGTTGCCGGTTGCCGGTTGGCTGTTGTGGGCCGCGACCGGCAATTGTCCGGGCTACGGACAACAAACAACCGGCGGCCGACAAAATCATATTTCGGTAATCACCGTGTCGCTGTGCTCGTATGCCGGCGAGCAGCAGCAGAGCAATCGTAACACTTCCGGTCCCGTGTTCCAGATTTTGTGCTTCTGACCCGGCAGAATCGCAATGGCGTCCCCGGGCTTCACCTCGCGCGTTTCGTTGCCGATGCGCACGCGGCCGCTGCCCGCGGTGAGGTAGTAAATCTCCTCGGTTTTCACGTGGTAATGCTCCAGCGTGCTGCCACCGACCGGCACCCGCGCCTCGGCCAGGCTTTGATTGCGAATGGCCGCGTTGCGATGCGCCAGCAACTCGCGGATTTCAGACCCATCCATTGTGATGAAGGCAGGCACTTCGTCTAAATTCTTAACGTCCATAAGATGCATTCAACCCCGCGCGCCGCAACGGCAACTCGCCGAAGCGCCGCTGACACTCGCCGCAAAAGAACGACACAACACGCGTCATTTTCCTCTTGCAAGATTTTTCATCCGTTTAACGCCAGCGCGTTCAGCTTGCGCGCCAAAAATACCGCCGGAAGTTTGCCCGAACACACCACCGGTGACAACCTGCAAGATGACTCCAGGATCGCCAAACACGCGATCCGTTCGGGATGCGGATCGGCGCGAAGCCATCCTCTTGGGATTGCGGTAGGGATACGACCACCGAGCCAGCGGCGATTCCCTCTCCCCGCTCGTGCCTCGCAGGGAGAGGGGCCACTTCAGCGATGGGGGGTGTCTCCTGATGCGCCCCATCCTCTTTGGGAACTGAGAAATCAGTTGACCCGACCGGGCGCCGGGTTATTTTGCGCCCCATGCAGCATTCGCCCGGATTTTTGAAGCTGGTCAATGAAGCCCGGTCACGCGTGAAGGAGGTCACCCTGGACGAAGCGCGCGAACGGCTGGCGCGCAACCCGAAGGCGGTGCTGATGGACGTGCGCGAAGACAGCGAATGGATGGCCGGCCGCGCCGCGCAAGCAGTTCACCTGGGCAAGGGCATTCTCGAGCGCGACCTGGAAAAAATGGTCCCTGACACCGGAACGGAACTCATCATGTATTGCGGGGGCGGATTTCGCTCGGTGCTGACCGCGGACGCCGCGCAGCGAATGGGCTATCGCAACGTCAGTTCGCTGATCGGCGGTTACAAGGGACTGGTCGCCGCCGACTGGCCGATGGCGAAATGACTTTCTTCGAACCCGGCCCCGGACATTCTGCTCCAACCTTTATGAAAAACATTTTTCTTTGCCTGGCGCTGTTGATCCTGCCGCTCGCCGGCCTGGCTCAGGCCCCCAAAAAGCCGGGCGAAGCCGCCAGCCTCGATAAAGTTGAAATTCAAGGCGAGGTGAAGCCTGGCGGCCCCGTCGTGGCGGTCGTCCGCGTGAAGCTGGAAAAGAACTGGCACGTGCAGTCCAACAAGCCGTCCGAACCGACTTTCATTCCGACGGTGCTGACCCTGGCGCCAACGCCCGGTGTCACTGTGACGACCATCAAATATCCCGAAGGTAAATCCGAAAAGGTGCAAGGTCTGGCCAAGCCGTTGTCGGTTTACGAGGAGGATTTCCGGATCAATGTGCTGATGACACTCGACGCAAAGGCCAGGCTTCCGCTCACCGTCCCCGCGGTGTTGAGCTACCAGGCCTGCCAGGGAGCGACCTGTTATCCGCCCAAGAAGCTCAAGCTCGACATCGTGGTCGGCGGCGAGGCGAAGCCGAAGTAAATCGGCGGTTTGGATTTGGATTCCGTGACGCAACAGGAATTTTCACGGCCCGCGACGGCCACCGGGCTCAAATGAATTCGTTGATCAGATTCTCGAGGAACTCCTGGCGACCACTCGCGTTCGCGCGGGCTTCGCCCCGGTCGAGCATGTGGCTTTCCAGCTCTTTGAAGCCGACCTTCCCTTTCTCGATCTTTTCGCCGATACCCGAATCCCACGAGCTGTAACGTTGTTTGACAAACTCCGCGAGGCGGCCGTCTTTGCGGATCGCCGCGGCGATTTTCAACCCGCGCGCGAACGCGTCCATGCCGCCGATGTGCGCGTAGAACAAATCGATCGGCTCGAAACTTTCCCGGCGCACCTTCGCGTCAAAATTCGTGCCGCCGGTGGTAAAACCGCCCGTATTCAAGAGGGTCAGCATGATCTGGGTGGTGAGATAAACATCGGTCGGGAACTGGTCGGTGTCCCAGCCCAGGAGCAGATCGCCGGTGTTGGCATCGACAGAACCGAGGGCGTTGGCCGCGGCGGCCACCTCCAGTTCGTGCTGCATGGTGTGGCCGGCGAGCGTGGCGTGATTGGTTTCGAGGTTGAGCTTGAGATGGTCGATGAGGTCGTATTCGCGCAGAAAGTTCAGGCATGCCGCGGCGTCGGAGTCGTATTGGTGCTTGGTCGGTTCCTTCGGTTTGGGCTCGATATAGAACTGGCCCTTGAACCCGATTTCCCTTCGATAATCCACGGCCATCTGCAGGAACTTCGCCAGGTGATTCATTTCGCGCTTGAGGTTGGTGTTGAGCAGAGTCGAGTAACCCTCGCGCCCGCCCCAGAACACGTAACCTTCCCCGCCAAGTTCGTGCGTCACTTCGATGGCTTTTTTCACTTGCGCCGCCGCATAGGCGAAGACCTCGGCATTGCAACTGGTGGCGGCGCCGTGGACATAGCGCGGATGCGCGAACAAACAGGCCGTGCCCCAAAGCAGTCGGATGCCGGTGCGCTGCTGTTCCTCTTCCAATACCTTGACCACCGCATCCAGATTTTTGTTGGTTTCGCGCAAATCTTTGCCTTCGGGCGCCACGTCGCGGTCGTGAAAGGCGTAGAAGGGGGCGCCGAGTTTTTCGATGAACTCAAAGGCCACGCGCGCGCGGGTCTGCGCCATCGTCACCGAGTTCGTGCCATCCTCCCAGGGCCGAATGGCGGTGCCGACGCCGAACATGTCGGCCAGTTGTCCGCGGAAGGTATGCCAGTAGGTCACGGAAAACCGGAGATGCTCCTTCATCGTCCTGCCTTCGACGACTTCGTCCGGGTTGTAATGTTTGAAAGCAAGCGGATTCTTCGCTTTCGGACCTTCGAATTGAATTTTCGAGATGTTCGGAAACGCTGATGGCATAAGATCTGGTCGTTAAGTTTTGCGAGCGCAGACTGTACCGCCCGAGAACTTCGTTGGCAAGGTGTGCCTGGAGGAAGGGTGCGATTCGAACGGACGGTCGGCGTTCCGGCTCGACCTGCCGCTGACCCCCCACTGCCAGTTTCTTAATTGTAATCTTAATCTTCCTCGTAATCCTGCTCTCTCAAAGCCGTGGACAGATAAAAGATAAAGATCAGGAGCAGGATTAAGATCAAGAAAGCGACGACGGCCGGAATGATTCGGGTCCCACTATTTTTCGTCTGCACTGTTCACCCGTGCGTCGGCAAGGGAACGACGCGCCTGGAGCGTTTGATCGAAGGGATAGGCAGCCACGAGTTTATCCAGGTGAAACCGGGCGGCGAACCACCGGTGGGCGGCCTCATCCTTCACCGCTTCATGCTGATGCCAGAGACGAGTCTCTTCCGGCAAGGCGGCAAAAGTTTCAGGATATCTGGCTTTGAGCGTCTGCCAGGCGCCGCGCAAAGCCTCCGGTTCCATCGAGACGACATCGTTGTTGGGATCCAATTTCCGGCCGTCCAGCAACTGCGCCAGGAGCAACAGGTCCGCCGACGGCCGGCTATCCTGGGCCAAATACCATACCCAAACGCGAAACTTATGATCCGTATTATCCTGGCTCGGGGGAATTCGCCCCGGCTGACAGCTCTCCTGTCAAGCCAGCGCGATCGGGCCGCGATGATCGGATGACGCCGGCGGACCCGCCGGCTGGGAAACACCCTGTTCACAACCCAGAAGCAGCTCCGTGCTATCGCAGGCGCCGGATTTGATTATCTTCCCGCCGCCGAGGGCCTTCCATTTGGCAAGCCATTTGCCGGCGCCTTTGTGATCGCCCAATTCCCAGGAATAACAGGCCAGGAAGTAGGGGATGGCGCTGACCTGCGGAAATGTTTCGGCGCGATGAACCAGTTGAAGGTACGCTTCCACG
>DASPXS010000023.1:0-5632 GCA_035637175.1 Haliangiales bacterium
CGTTACCGCATCGCGGTGTGCGACTGGATGATTCTCAAGCGTCAAAAGCTCGGCGCGTTTCAACTGACGAAGGACATCGGCGCGGACGGTTTGGAGGTGGATATGGGCGGACTCGGCGACCGGGAGACGTTCGACAACCAACTCGCGAAGCCGGACGTGCGCGAGCAGTTCCTCGCGAAGTCGCGCGAACTCGGGGTGGAGATTTGCTCGCTCGCGATGTCAGGATTCTACGCGCAGTCTTTCGCCGAGCGGCAGACCGTGCCGCGGATGCTGGACGATTGCATCGCGACGATGAAGGCGACGAGCGTGAAGGTCGCGTTCCTGCCGCTCGGTGTACGCGGTGATTTGGTCAAGCATTCTGAGTTGCGCCCCGCGATGGTTGAGCGCCTCAAGGCTGCGGGCGGGCAAGCAGAGAAAGCGGGCGTCATCATCGGTGTGGAGACAGCGCTCGCCGCGAAGGACGAAGTGAAACTGCTGGAGGACATCGGCTCGCCTGCGATCCGCAGCTACTTCAACTTTGCCAATGCGCTGCAAGGCGGGCGCGATCTGCTCGCGGAGTTGCGCACGCTCGGGCGCGAACGCATCTGCCAGATTCATTGCACGGACGAAGACGGCGTGTGGCTGGAGAACAACAAGCGTCTGGACCTCCCCGCGGTGAAGAAGGTGCTCGATGAAATGGGTTGGAGCGGCTGGCTGGTCATCGAGCGCTCGCGCGATGCGAAAAACCCGCGCGATGTGAAGGGGAACTTCGGCGCGAATGCGCGGTATTTGAAGAAGGTGTTTCAACAGGGATGAAAAGATATTCTTTACCATTCGCCAAACGCCTTACTCAGACGATGGAATCCCTTCGGGATTCTGCCGTGTCCGTGTTCGCGGCAATTGGCTTGTGGCTCGCTGTGGTGCCGGTCGCCGCCGCCCAAACCACCGTCGAACAATGGGACGTGTTTGAACTCACTCTCCGGGGTCCGACGAATGGCAATCCGTTTCTCGACATTCGCTTCGCTGCGCGATTCGGGCAGGACTATGACTCCGTCGAAGCGCCCGGGTTCTACGATGGCGAGGGTATTTATCGCGTGCGCTTCATGCCGCCGCAGCAGGGCATTTGGAAATACATCACGGTCAGCACGGCGCCGGAGCTGAACGAGAAGAAAGGCGAGTTCACGGTCACGAAACCTTCGGCCCACAACCACGGCCCGGTGCGCGTCGTGAACACGTTCCACTTCGCGTACGCCGACGGCAAGCCGTTCAAGCCGTTGGGCACTACCTGTTACGTATGGACCTTGCAGGGCGACGAATTGGAAGCACAGACGCTCAAGACGCTTGCCTCCTCGCCGTTCAACAAAGTTCGTTTCTGTGTTTTCCCGAAGCGTTACAACTGGAACTCGAACGAGCCGCCGATGTATCCGTTCGAGGGCAAGCCGCGGAATTTCGACACGACGCGGTTCAACCCGAAATATTTTCAGCACCTCGAACGGCGCGTGCTCGACCTGCAACGGCTCGGCATCGAGGCTGACATCATTCTGCTGCATCCCTACGACCAAGGCGCGTGGGGCTTCGACCGCATGACGGCGCTGGAGGACGACCGTTATCTGCGCTACGTGGTCGCGCGGCTCGCGGCGTTGCGCAATGTCTGGTGGTCGCTCGCCAACGAATACGATTTCCTGGAGCACAAGACCGAGGATGATTGGGAACGTATGGGAGAACTCGTTTCACGCGCCGAGCCGCACCGTCACCTGCTCTCAATCCACAACGGCAAACGACTTTTCAACCAGACGCGATCATGGCTGACGCACGCGAGCATCCAGAACGGCTCCGCGGTCGAGGACGCCGCTCGCGCGGTGCTGTATCGCGACGCGTATCGCAAGCCCATCGTGTTCGACGAGGTCAAGTATGAGGGCGACGTGCCGAAGCGCTGGGGCAATCTCAGCGCCGAGGAAATGGTGTTCCGTTTCTGGCAGGGCACAGTCGCCGGCACCTACGTCGGCCACGGCGAAACGTATCTCAGTCCCGACGACGTTCTCTGGTGGTCGAAGGGCGGCGTGCTCAAGGGGCAAAGTCCCGCGCGACTTGCGTTCCTGCGCCAGGTGCTCGAAGACTCGCCGCCTGAAGGCATCGAACCCATCGACAAGTGGCAGAACCCGGAATACGGCGGCCAGCCGTCGAAGTATTATCTCGTCTATCTTGGCAAGCAGACGCCGGCCTCGTGGGAATTCAAACTGCCCAAACCACCACAGGACAACGGCACGCCCCCCGCGGACGGCATGAAATTCACGGCCGAAGTGCTCGACACGTGGAACATGACCGTGACGCCCGTCGAAGGTGTGTTCACGATTGTGAAAAAGACGGATTACTTCCACGCGGACAAGGATGGGAGGAGCATCAAGCTGCCGGGGCGGCCTTACATGGCGATTCGGATTAAGAGGGTGAAATGAAGTCCGAATTCCGAAGTTCGAGGTCCGAAAGAAATCCGAAACCCGAAGCACAAAGTCGGATGCGCGGATCTTCGCTTCGGGTTTCGTCATTCGGGCTTCTTTCGGAAATCGGATTTCGGTCTTCGGGTTTCATTGTCTTACTGCTCACCTTGACTTTGCCAACCCACTCGGCCGCCCCTCTGGCCGACAATTCCTCCAGCCCGCACGCCATCGTCCGCACGGTTGGCCTCGACGAAGCGCGCTGGACAGACGGTTTCTGGTTCGAGCGGTTTGAGAATCTCCGCACGAACATGTTGCCGAGCATGGTGCGCCTCATGGAGGGCACGAACTTCTCGCAGTATTTCGAGAACTTCCGTATCGCGGCCGGCCTGACGGAGGGACGCCCGCGCGGCGCGCCGTTCAACGACGGCGATTTCTACAAACTGCTCGAAGCGGCCAGCGCGACACTGGCGGTGACGAATGACGCGGTTCTCGAGCGGCATCTTGAGCGCACAATCGATGTCATCGCGAAGGCGCAGCGGGCGGATGGCTACATTCACACGCCGGTGCTCATTCGCCAGCGCAACGGTGACACCAACGCGCGGCCGTTTCGCGACCGAAACAATTTCGAGATGTACAACATGGGGCACCTGCTCACGGCGGCGTGTCTGCATCATCGCGTGACGGGGCGCACGAACTTCCTTTCCGTGGCCCGCAAAGCTGCGGACTTTCTCGATGCCACCTTCCGCGATGCCTCGCCGGAGTCGGCGCGCAGTTCAGTGTGCCCGTCGCATTACATGGGAATGGTGGAGTTGTACCGCACGACGCGCGAGCCGCGCTATCTCGCGCTGGCGAAAAAATTGTTCGAACTGCGCGGGCAAATCGCCGACGGTGGTGATGACAACCAGGATCGAATCCCGTTCGAACGCCAGACAAACGCGATGGGCCACGCGGTGCGCGCGAACTACCTCTACGCTGGCGCCGCGGACCTGTTCATGGAAACGGGTGATGAATCTCTCTGGAAACCGCTCGGGCCGATCTGGACGAATGTCGTGCAGCGGAAGATGCACATCACCGGCGGCTGCGGCGCGCTTTACGATGGCGCGTCGCCGGACGGCTCGCGCGACCAAGAGACCATCACGCGCACGCATCAGGCGTACGGCCGCAACTATCAGTTGCCGAACACGACGGCACATAACGAAACCTGCGCGAGCATCGGCAGCGTGCTCTGGAACTGGCGCATGTTCCTCACCACGGGCGAAGCGCGCTTTGTGGATGTGCTGGAACTCGCGCTTTACAACAGCGCGCTCTCCGGTGTGAGCCTCGACGGGACGAATTTCTTCTACACAAATCCGCTGCGCGTCACCGACCCGATGCCGGTGGAGTTGCGCTGGTCGCGCACGCGCGTGCCGTTTGTCAGCTCGTTCTGCTGTCCGCCGAACATCCTGCGCACCATCGCCGAATCTGCGAGCTACGCCTACGCGAAGTCGTCGGACGCGATTTGGGTGAACCTTTACGGCGCAAACACGCTTACGACCAAGGTCCGCGGCCGGACGGTGAAGCTGGCCCAGGAAACGGAGTCTCCGTGGAACGGTCGCGTGCGCATCACGGTAAAGGATTGTGGCGCGGAGATGTTTGGATTGAAGCTGCGGGTTCCTGGCTGGGCGAAGGGCGTTTTGCTGCGAGTGAACGGTGCTCTTCAGCAAGTTTCCGCGATGCCGGCCAGCTACATCGAACTCCAGCGCGCCTGGAAACCAGGCGACGTGGTGGAAATGGATCTGCCGATGCCAGTTCGTTTGATGGAGGCGAATCCGCTCGTGGAGGAGACGCTCAATCAAATTGCCGTGCAACGCGGGCCGATCGTGTATTGCCTGGAGTCCGCCGATCTTCCGGCTGGAACGCGGATCAGCGATGTCCTGATACCCGCCGGAATCGATCTCGTCGCGCGTTATGATCGGCGATTGCTGGGCGGCGTAGTGATCCTGGAAGGAATGGCTCAGGCGCGGCCGGCTGCGAAATGGAACGATGAGCTTTACCGGGAGGTGCAACACGCGACGACAGCGCCGTTGAAAATCGTCCTCGTTCCTTATTCGGTGTGGGCCAATCGCGGCGGCGGCGAGATGAGCGTGTGGCTGCCAAGAGCGGCGGCCACCGCACCCCGATAACCCAGACCTCCAAGTCTGTCAGTATCTGCCGAAATTGTTGCGGGCAGCGCAGGTTTATCGTCGTCGTCGTCCTCGTTCTCGAAAGCGCGGGAATCGAGGATGAGGACGAGAACGAGGAGGATCTGGTTGCGGCTCCGCCGCGTTACGCTGTATCGCAGGTTTCTCAATCTGCGCGTTTCCCGTTTTGCACACCATGGCAATTTGGAGATCGGCGATAAAAATCCTGACTGGCAAACCAGCCGCGCCAATGGCAACATTTTCGCGTTCACCATGAATCAAAGCGCAGGCAACTCACGCCCAAACGTGTGGCGCCCGGCGCAGAATTGCGCTCTTTATGGCTAATTCATTTGCCAGGCTTTATCACGTCGATCCTTCGCCGCGCGCGCAGCGGTTGTTCTGGCATCTGCTCTCCATCGGTCCCGTGACGCTGGATCGCCCCGACCATCACGAGGCCATGGACAAGCCCGGCGCTCACCTCTTCTGGGTGCGCTCCGGGGAGGGCGCGCTGGAGGTGCCGGGTAATTCTTACGCACTCAGTCGAGGGCCGCGCTGCTGGCTGGTGGACATGAAGAAGCCGCGCACCTGTTCGCCACTCCCGGGCGTCCGCATCGTCAACACGGGTTTCCGATTTGGCGGACCGGAACTTGAGGCATGGCGCGAGGAACTTGGTGGCAACAACGAATTCCCGATGGACCCGCCCGATGCGCAATTCATCCACAGCCAGACTCGCGAACTGGCCCGGCTGGCGCGACGAAAACCCGCGGCTTTCGAATGGACTATTCACGTCATCATCACCGAAATCCTGGGCCGGCTGCTCAAGTCGCGCAGCCTCCTGCACCGCCGCGAGCCGGAGGTGCCAAAACCGCTGGCGCGCGCGATTGACCGCGTCATGTCGGACCCGTATCGCGATTGGAAAGTAACCGAAGTGGCGCGCGCCGCCGGGACCAGCCGCGCCGGGCTGCAGTCGATGTTTCGTGAGTGCCGGCACGAGAGCATTCACGAATTCCTTCTGCGCATGCGGATGGATCAGGCCCGCCAACTTCTGTGCGATGAGAG
>DASPXS010000024.1:0-5503 GCA_035637175.1 Haliangiales bacterium
GCGCCTGGCTGCAGTTCAACAGCGAGCTGATTGGCCAGGGCAAAGAGGCGGCGCAAAAAACGCTGGCCGACAAGCCGGACCTGGCAAACAAAATTGTCGAGGCGATCATGGCCAAACGCAACGCCACACCGGCTGCGTGACAATCGGCTTGGAGCCGGCGCGCGGCACAGCGGCAACCGAAGGGGAGCGACCCCCTTTTGAAGCGCGGCGGATCCGGGCCGCCCGGGACGCAAGGAAGGCGAGGCCGCGGATTCGCTGAAAACCGGGCTTGGAAAAAGAATCGCGGATGCCATGCTGGGAAAGCGGTACGCGCCGCGATTTTGTTCAGCTTGAATATCACATGTTGCATTTTCACGCTTCCCACGCGCGGGTAAGCAGCCCGCGCATCCCCGCGCTCCGTCGAAGGCCATTGCCGATATTGCTTTTGGTGCTGTTGCCGGCCATTTCCGGTTGTGAAAAGGAGAACCCGACGGCCGGCACAGTGCCTGGGCCTGCCTCCACGGAAAGAACAGGGGCGCCCTCGTCCGCTGTCGCTGCTTTCGACCTGGCCGGCCGGCCGGTTGATCCTTTCCAGCCGCCCGATGCCAGAGCCTTTGTATTTATTTTCGTCAGCACCGACTGTCCGATTTCAAACCGTTACGCCCCGGAAATCCGCCGGGTCGCTCAGGAGTTTGCCCGGTCCTCTGTCCGATTCTGGCTCGTCTATCCCGATGCGGACACGACTTCGGAAGCGATCCGTCAGCACATGAGAGAATTTCAATTGCCGCTGGAAGCATTGCGCGATCCGCAACACGGGTTGGTCCGGCTTGGCCAGATCCACGTCACACCGGAAGCGGCGATCTTTCTTCCCGGCCGCCGGCTCGTTTACCATGGTCGGATCGACAATCGCTATGCTGAACTGGGGAAGGAGCGGCCCGAAGCGACACAACATGATTTGGAGGACCTGCTGAAAGCGATTCTCGAAGGCAGGCCCGTCCCCTATGCCACCGCCCGGGCCGTGGGTTGTTACATCTCCGACCCGAAATGAAGAAAAAGCGAAAGCAGCGGACGAACGTTCCCAAGCTATCCGCACGGCCGGAAGCGCCGAAAAAACGCCGTCTTTGGCCGCTGGTTCTGGCCCTGGCCGGTCTGGCGTCCGTTGTTATTGCCGGGATAGCGTTGCGCTCCACTTCAGCCAGGCGCGATGCGTCCCCAGCCTACGTCCCGCGCCCGCCGGGCACTTTAACCTTCAATCGCGACGTCGCCCCGATCATCTTTCAAAACTGCGCGCCCTGCCATCGGCCGGGACAATCGGCGCCGTTCGACTTGTTGAGCTATGCCGAGGTGAAGAAGCGGACCAAACTGATCCGGGAAGTGACCGAAAGACGGTACATGCCGCCGTGGCTGCCCGAACAGGGTTACGGTGATTTCGCCGACGAGCGGCGGCTGAGCGTGGACGAGTTGGGCATGATCAACCAATGGATCGGCGAAGGCGCCGCGGAAGGCGCAGCCGCCGATTTGCCGCCGCTGCCGAAGTGGCCCGAAGGCTGGGAACTTGGCCAGCCGGATTTGATTGTCACGCTGCCTTCCACCTACACTCTCGCGCCGGACGGCAAGGATGTTTATCGGAATTTCGTGGTCCCGATTTCGATTCCGGGCCGCCGTTTTGTCCGGGCGGCTGAGTTTCATCCCGGCAACCAGAAGGTGGTGCATCACACATTTATCGAGGTCGATCCCACCCATCAGGCCAGACACTTTGTGGACAAGGCCAGCCCGCCGGGCTTCGACGGCATGCAATTGCCGGAAAGCGTTCAGATGCCCAGCGGACAAATGCTGGGCTGGCAACCGGGCAAACCTCCGTTCAAAGCGCCGGAGGGATTGGCCTGGGTGATGGAACCGAATTCGGATTTGGTGCTTCAGATGCACCTCCACCCCTCGGGCAAGCCGGAAATTGTCCAGCCCTCCGTTGGTTTCTATTTCACCGATCAACCGCCGACCAACACGCCATTCCGCATCAATCTAATGCGTTACCTGATCGACATTCCGCCCGGCGCCAGGGATTATGCGATTGAAAACCGTTACCTGCTGCCGGTGGATGCGCATCTGCTCCGGATCAATCCGCACACGCATTATCTGGGCAAGGAATTGCAGGGTTATGCCTTGCTGCCCGACGGCAGCAAAAAATGGCTCCTGCTCATCAGGAACTGGGATTTCAACTGGCAGGGCGATTACCGGTACCGGGAACCGGTCTTTCTTCCGAAAGGCACGACCCTGGTGATGCACTTCACTTATGACAACTCGGCCGACAACATTCACAATCCCAGCCAGCCGCCCAAACGCGTCAGGTTCGGCCTGCAAACCACCGACGAAATGGGCGAACTGTGGTTTCAACTCCTCGCTCGCAACGCGACGGATCGGGAACTGTTGTCCCGGGATTTTTTTGTCAAGTTCACCAAAGACGCCGTCGAGGAAAACGAATTTGTGCTGCGGTCCGATCCGAACGACGGCGCCGCCCACAAGAGATTGGGCGTGGCCTGGATTGCCCTCGGTCGAACCGCTGAAGCGCTCGATCATTTGCGCGCCGCCGTCCAGCTTTGCCCGGACGATGACGAGGCGCACACCTGCCTGGGCGGCCTTTACCTCCGGCAAAACCGGTTGAGCGAGGCGAAAACGGAATTCGAAGCGGTGTTGCGCCTCAAACCGGACGATTACCAGGCTTACGGAAGTCTCGGCGCCGTTTACCTCCAGCAGGGAAATCTCGAGCGGGCGGAGGCCTATTTTGAGAATGCCCTGCGCATCAATCCTGACGATCCCATCGCGCGCGCCAATCTCGACGCGGTCCGGAACGCGAAAGGCGCCGCGCGCCGGAGCAATTAGGTCGGCGCCGAGCCTGGCGCCGAGGCTGCGCCGGCATTGACAGACTGAGACGCTTTGATTTGAACCGTCAACGAACGACATTATGAATCAAATTCGGCAATCAACCGGCCGTTCCTACCGTTTTACCGAGTGGGTGCTCCTCTGTCTGTACAAGCTGATCAACTTCATCGTGCCATGGCACAAACTGCCCAAATGGCCCGGCGTGCTGAACCTGCTCGCTTTACGAATCGAACTGCGCGCGAAAAACCTTCACGACACCGACGGCCCGCCCTCCTCGGATCGGCCCCCCGGCGAGACCTTCACGCCGGAAGACCTGTATTCCCGCCTCTCCGCGGGTTATTACAATGACCTGGGCAAGCCGCTCATGGGTTGCGCGCTCCGCCGTTTCGGGCGCAACGTGCCGCGCGCATTCACCATCGCGCCGACAGCGGAGCAGTTGCTGACGCCCAACCCGCGCGTCATCAGCGAACGGCTCCTGGCGCGCCGGGAGTTCCAGCCGGCGACAACGCTCAACCTGCTCGCGGCGGCGTGGATTCAGTTCCAGGTCCACGACTGGGTCGCTCACGAGCAGGACGAGAACCAGTTTCATGAAATTCCGCTGCCACCCGGCGATCCCTGGCCCGATCCCCGGATGCGCGTGCATCGCACCAGGCCGGACGCCGTCCTGTGCGAGACGGACAAGACAGCGCCGGCTTATCGCAACCGGAATTCGCACTGGTGGGACGGTTCCCAGATTTACGGCTCCACCACGGAAGACACGCACAAGCTGCGCACCCGGCATGAAGACGGCCATCTCGTTCTCGACGGCCACTACCTGCTCCCCATGGGACCCAACGGCATCCCCGAGTCCGGTTTCACCGACAACTGGTGGATCGGCCTCGAATTCCTGCACACGTTGTTTGCCCGCGAACACAATGCCATCTGCGACCGGCTCCGGTTGGAAAATCCGCATTGGCCGGGCGAACAGATTTTCGACACCGCGCGCCTCGTCAACACCGCGTTGATGGCGAAGATTCATACCGTGGAGTGGACGCCGGGCATCCTGGCACATCCCGCGCTGGAGATCGCGATGAACGCCAACTGGTGGGGGTTGCTGGGCGAAAAAATCACCAAAAACCTGGGACGCCTCTCGGACAGCGAAGTGATCAGCGGCATCCTGGGATCGGAGACCGACCATCATGGCGCGCCCTACTGCCTCACCGAGGAGTTTGGCGCGGTGTATCGGCTGCATTCACTCATTCCCGACGAGGTGACATTCTACCGCGCAACGACGGGCAGGCTCATCAAACGACTCGCCTTCAAGGAAACCGCGTTCGAGAACTCGCGGAAGGTATTCGGCAGCGACCTGGGCATGGCCGACGTCGGCTATTCCCTCGGACGCAACCATCCCGGCGCGTTGCGCCTGCGAAATTTTCCGAATTTCCTCCGCAATCTCGTCATTCCCACGGGCGACCGGCTCGACCTCGCGGCCGTGGATATTCTGCGCGACCGCGAACGGGGCGTGCCACGCTACAACCAGTTCCGCCGACTACTGCACATGCCGCGCGTTCGCACCTTCGAGGAACTCAGCGATGATCCCGGCCTGGCCAGGCAGATCGCGGAGGTCTATCAAAATCGCATCGACGATGTGGATCTCCTGGTCGGCACTCTGGCGGAACCCTTGCCGAGGGGCTTCGGCTTCAGCGACACCATCTTCCGTATCTTCATCCTGATGGCCTCGCGCCGACTCAAGAGCGACCGGTTCTTTACCACCGACTGGCGGCCGGAAGTCTATACGCCCAGCGGGATGGAGTGGGTGAAGACGAACACAATGCGCGACGTGTTGGTGCGCCATTTTCCGGAACTGCGCGCCGCGTTGCGCGAATCAAAAAACGCCTTCGCGCCCTGGAACGACGTTTCCTGTCATCAATGAGGAGGAAATGGGTTCCCGGTATTCGCCGTTCGGCTGCTATTCCTTCTTGACGCTCGATCGTTCCTTGAGCCAATCAAAGTCCGTCGTTGGGGACGCTGGGAAAGTGCCCCCGACACCGCCTTTGGCCGGAGCTCGGACCGTGCCGCCGGGGCCGGTCACCATCCAACGGTGCGTTTCCGAGTGTCCGTCGGTGAAAGAAAAGCTGGTTGCGCCATTGTGATAGGAGGCGGGCAGATTGCCCCAGGTCGGCTCATCCAGCCGGTTCATGAAGAAACCGTCGTTGATCGTGTCGGGATGTTCGTCGAGAAAGAGGAAAATCTGCGCCGGATTGACCAGTTGGGCGGACTTGAGGAACTGCACGTAGGTCGGGTTGAACCGGTTGGTCAGTTCGCCGGGATCGCCCACCAGGGAATTCATGGACATGCTCCGGATGCGCGGTCCGTTTTCGGCGATGGACCTGTCGGACGGACACTTGAACACGCCGGCTGATTTTCCGGCGTAATTGCCCAGCTTCGCCTCGGTCAACAGCGCCAGGTTCGTATTGTCGTCGCTGTTGCTCCAGTCCTCGACGTTGTTCGCCCAGGTTTGGCGTTTGAGACGCGTTTCGTCGCGGCCGTGGTTGTTCACGAACCGGTCCTCCTCATCGTCCGCATAAAAGTACCAGGCTGTCGTCAATTGCCGGATATTATTCAGGCAGCCGATGCCCTGGGCTTTCGCTTTCGATTTGCTCAGCGC
>DASPXS010000025.1:0-12814 GCA_035637175.1 Haliangiales bacterium
CTTGTGTCGCCGATGGATGATCAGGTTGCGAATGTAGGGAATCCAGGTGAAGGCGTAAGCGAAAATGAATACGGAATCCTGCTTGTAGAACAGGGCATAGCAGAGCAATAAAAACGAGCCCGCCAGGCTCAGCCACCAGAAGGCCGTCGGCACCACCACCTGTTTCTTTTTTTCAGTCGCGTACCACTGGACGAAGAAACGGGAGAAAAAAGTCGCATTGCCGATCCAGCCGATCACCTTCCAGACGTTCCATTCGATGCCCAGAAAATGTCCGTGGTACCAGAGGAGGTTGGTGAGCCAGTCCATAGTCGAGGAGGGAGCTTAAGTCGCCAATGCGCGCGACGGAAAGCCCGAAGTGGAAAGAAAGAACCGGCGAGAGAAGCGAGAGAGGGACGAAGCGGCCAAAAAAAACCCCAGGCCGGGAGGTCCCCGGACTCCCCTGCTCCGACACGCCAACTCACGCCTCATTCAGCGAGGAGCTTTTCAATTTTGCTGTCGAGATTGTTCCGGGCGTTGAGGTCGCGCAGCTTTCCCTGCTTGTCCAGCAGCCACATCGTCGGTACGCCCGTGATATCAAACTCCAGCGCGAACCGATTGAGTTGGCCTTTGCCGTCGAAATATTGCGGCCAGGAAAGCTTTCTTTCATTCAGAAACTTTTCCAATTCCTGTCGATCGTCGTCCGAGTTGATGCCCACAATCTCGAAGCCCCGGCTGTGGAGCCGTTGATAGACGGCTTTCAAGTGCGGAACTTCGCTGACGCAAGGGACGCACCAGGTGGCCCAGAAATCGAGGAGCACAACCTTGCCGGCCAGTTTCTCCAGATCAATTTCGCGTTTGTCCAACCCGGAGAACCTGAACCTGACCGGTCTGCCGATCATTTCAAAATGCTTCACCATCGCCCTGGCGCCATCGACGATCCCCGGCGGCGCACCTTTGTTCGCGGCCAGTTCCCCGGCCACAGCGCGCGCCTGGTCCATCTGGTCGTCCCAGAACCGGTTTTTAGCCAGCGTCAACAACAGTTCGTAGGGTTCCTCCCGCCCGGGAAACTCGCGTTGCAACTCGCGCACCGATTTCTCGAAGTCATCCAGATTGACCGTGTAATTTTTGAACTGAAGGTAGTAGGCGATTTCCTGAACGCCGGCGGACCGGACGGCGAACCGGTCGTCCTCAGTCAAAGCCGGATCCTGCCACAGCGCTTTTTGCGCCGACTCCAGCTTCGTCTTGAGACTTTCCTGGCCGAGATGAACGGCGATGGTCAACAATTCACATTCCTTGACGCGCGCGCGGAAGGCCTTCGCATGTTCGGGAAAACGCGTGTAGAATTGCCGCGCCCTGGTCGCAGCCCGAGCGGCCGCCGCGGCCACCCGGCGATGAAACCGGGCGATGTCCCCGGGCGCCGGCGCTTTCTTCGACCACGCGTCCGGCGTGTCCGGAGGTTCGCTGGCGCGAAGCACCTCTTTCCACGCGTTCGTGGCGGCGGCAAGCCGGTCGTATCCTGAGTTTCCTGAAGCGGCCGCGCCGGCTGCGGGGCAACAGAGAGTGTCCAGCAGCAGAAAAACCGCGGCCCCCGCCGCGCAAAAAAAGCGAGACACCGAGTGGCGACGGCGGATGATGGTCATGTCGTCACGCGAAACGCGCGCTATTGGGAGGGGGGTTGTTCGGACAAAAGCTTTTCCACCTTTTCCTCCAGATTCATGCGCGCGTTCAGGTCGCGCAGGACGCCCTGTTTGTCCACCAGCCACATTGTTGGAAGGGCTATGATGCCAAACTCCAGACCAAACCGGTTGGTCTGACCCTGGCCGTCGAAAAATTGCGGCCAGGTGATGTTCGACACGTCCAGCACGCGTTGCATCTGCTCTCGTTCGTCGTCGGAGTTGATGCCAATGATTTCAAAACCTTTCGGGTGCAGCTTGCCGTAGGCGGATTTCACGCGCGGAATTTCCGCCAGGCAGACGGGGCACCAGCTTGCCCAAAAATCAAGGAGCACGACTTTGCCGCGCATGCTTTCCAGATCCACCTCCCGGCCGTCGGAAGCAGTGAATTTGATCCGGACCGGTTTGCCTTGCAGTTCGAATCGCTTCCGGACCATTGTGGCCATCCATTTCAATTCCTCGGGTGCTTTGCTCTCGAGAATCGCCCGAATCAGCGCGCGGGCCTTGTCGCCGTCTGCAATCTGGGACTGGATCCGGAGCAGTTGCATCATCAAACTGAACACTTCGGGCCGGTTGGGAAACTCCTTGGCCAGAGTCAGAATGCCCTCCTGCAATTTGTCGATATAGGCCCGACTGTCCTCCGGTCCGCTCTGCAGCGCTTGGCGTTGAACCGTTCGCCAGCGCAACAGCAAACGCTCGTCCGTATCCATCGGTGGGTCGCCGCCGCGACGGTCTTCGGTCTCGTTCAACTGCGCGACCTGTTTGACGTTGCCGAGCTGGACAGCGGTCCGGCGCATCTCCAGCTCTTTTTTGCGCGCTTCCTCCGCCCTGGGGTGATTGGGAAACCAGGTATAGAATTCGCGCGCCTGGTCCGCCACCTGGCCGGCCAGTTCGCCGTTGCGTTTGTTGAAGGCGGCGATCTCCTCCGGGCTGGGAGCGTTGGTCCGCCAGCTCTCCGGCGCCGGAGGAGGGTGCAACGCTTTGACTAGCGCCTTCCAGGCCTGCTCCGCCGCGATGTCCCCCTCGCTTCGGTTCGTCGATGTCGCGATGATCGGGTCCTGCTTCGATGCCTCTGCCGCGTTGGATTGAGTCGCCACCAGGCCGACACAGATCGCGAGGGCTGTTGACACCGATTGCCCCAGGCAGGCCAACGAGCGGAATTTCATGAACATAAGACGCGGGATACAGGGAGTTTATTCCTCTTCGGAAATTTTGCTGACCGGCAGCAGCCATCGGACCTTCTCTCGGAGCAGTCGCAAACGGCGCGGATTGCCCGGCTCGTTGAAGTCCGCTTCGCGCCCGCCCGGATCCGGATGCGCCAGCGCCGTGTCCAGGGCGGCCGCCAGCGATTTCGCTTCGCCCGCTGACAACTCGAGCCCGACCTTTTCTTCCTGTTCGATGCGCATGGCTTTGCGCTCAAGTTCCAACAAAAGGGCGCACGGTTCAAGACAAGGAATCAAACTTTTTTCTTCGGCGGCGTCCGGCGGCAGTCCGTTCACGGTCCAGAGCCGGCGTTTCAGGCAAAATGCCGGGTGGCAGCAGGCGCGGATGACCTGCGCCGCCTGTGGATCACTCACCATCGCGGTGAGGCGATACATGCCGGTCTGTCGGCCGGTGAAATCACGATAATGAGTGACCGGCGCTCCCGGCCTTCGCGCGGCAAACCAGTCGGCCATCGCGCCCGGGTAAAGCTCGTTCAACGCGCGCTCCAGTTCGGCGTCGTCATTGACCCGCAGCCGCCAGCCGGCCGGCAAATTGGGCGCCGATTTGAGGGGGCGAAACGCGCCGTCGGCGGTGAATTGGGCCAGGGACCGCAGGTCGGGAAGCGGCAACTCGCGCAACGCTTTCGCCGGGCGGTCGCGATCGGCCGCATGTCGCAGCTCGTAACCCGGCGCAGCGCGGCGAATCAGCACTTGTGCCAGCAAAAACTCATTGGGGAGTTGCGCGACGAAGGCCTGAACGGCTGGATTGCGAAATACGGACATTGCGGGGGAAGGGTAAGGGAATTGTGGGTAATTGTCAGTTGTCAGTGATCGGTTGTCGGTTGTCGGTTGTCGGTTGTCGGTTGTCAGTTGTCAGTTGTCGCCATACACCAACGCGGTTCGTAGCCTGTCACCACTGACCACTGGCCACTGACCACCGACCAAAAAACGTTTTCGGTCAGCTCACCGATCGCTCTGCGATGACTCCGTTCAGCCGCCATTCCGAATCCTGCTTCAGGTAAAGTGTCTGGGTCGGAAACGCGAAACTGATGCCCTCGTCGTCAAATCGCTGCTTCAGCGAAAGGTTCATTTCCTGCATGCCCCCAAGGTAGGCCTTGTAATCGGTCGAATTCCACCAGTGAATCACCTGAATGTTCAACGCGGAATCGGCGAACTTGTTAAAGCTGATCCAGGCATCAAAGGTCATGGAGTTGCCTCGATACACCTCGTCGATGATTTGCAAGGCCCGCCTCACTTTCTCCGTCGGTGTGTCGTAAGTAATGCCGATGTTCATTACGGTTTTAATGTTGGGCCGGCGGGTGACGTTGGTGATGGTGGCGTTGCCCATGGTTTTGTTCGGAATGGTGAGGAGATGGCCGTCCAGATTGCGAATGCGGGTGCTCCGCAGTCCGATCGTCTCGACCGTTCCATCGACGGAATCGAGTTGGATGCGGTCGCCGATGCGAAACGGTTTATCAATGAAGATGGCCACCGCGCCGAAGAGATTGGCCACCGTGTCCTGCGCGGCGAGGCCCAGGGCCAGGCCGCCGACGGACAAGCCGGCAATCGCCGCCGTGATGTCGAAGCCGAGGTTCTGTGACGTGACCAGCACGGCCACGACGACGATAAACACCTTGAGAGTTTTGCGGATGATGGGGAAAAGCTGTTCGTCAAAGCCCCGGTCGGTCTCGGCGACCGTTCGCTGCTTCCAATAGCCCATCAACAAATCGATCAGTTTGAGAATTGCGTAAGTGACGGTTGCGGCGACGATGACTTTCAGGACTCTGTCCAGGATTTTGTTCACCAGGTCCGGCCAATCGAACACGCCCAGGCCGATGTTCAGGAAGATGACGAACGAGACGACCTTGATCGGCCCGTTCAGCAGGCCCAGCAGCAAATCGTCCAGTTGGGTTTTGGTCTTCTCCGTCCACTTTTTCAGCCAGATGCGCGTGAGGTAATCGAGGAACTTCGAAACGTAGAACGCCAGGAAGATGTAAATGAGCGACGCGAGGTATTTCCAGAGCGGCTCGCCAAAGGCCGTGGCGCTGTTCAGTACCTCGACCCGCTCCAAAAAGAACGTCAGACGCACCCGTTTGGACTTGGCCTCGCTCTGCGCGGGCTTGCCCGGGTTCGAGGCGTCCGCCGCCGCCGGGGAACCGACCCGGTTGGTGGCTGCAGTCGGCGCGGCCGTTTGGGCCACAGACCAGACCGACCACAGCAACAGCGCGGCCAGCGCCAAGACGTAACTGCGAAAAGCCAAATCGAACTTTCGTTTCATCGTGCGTTCAATAAAAGGAACCAAAGCCGGCGCTGACAAGTCCTAATCCGCGCGACCGAATATCCGGGATGATCCAGGGCCGATCCAGGGTCCGATGCACGGTGTTGAAGTGGAACCCGGCGAAACCTGAAATCCGAACGCCGAAACAAATCCGAATCCGCAATTCCGAAAGACTGACCGTGCTCCGGACGGCTGATGGGTCTTGGCTTCGGGTTTCGGGATTCTTTCGAACCTTGGAATTTGGGTTCCGGATTTGGCGGCGCGCAGTCACCTCGGGGATGAGGCGTGGGAATGCCGGGCGCCGACGCCTCGCGGCCTACTCCTCGTTGTCCTGCCGCACGGCGGTGTTTAATTCCTCCAGGAAATGGGGTAACGCGGACTGAACGCGGTTCCAGTTTGGAATGAGGGGCGCGCCGAGCGGATCTTCGAGAAACGTCTTCGCCGCAACCCGAATACTGCGGACAAACGTCGTGGCCGCGACTTCCTCTTCGTGTCGGTCGAAGTTCAGCCCGTTCATGGCCGAGTCGGCCGCGTACTGGCGTAACGCGTCTTCAGCCTGGCGCATGTAGGCGCTGAGCAACGTGTCGAACAGGCCGGTGTCGAGCTTGATGCCCTCGGCCGCCATCGTGCGGAACACCGACTTGGCGATGTCCACCGCCATTTTGTTCAATCCCTTCTCCGGGTCGCGCGCCGAAAGCTCCTGATGTTTGTGGTCGTAATTCTCGCACAATTCGGCCTGGCAAATCCCCTTGGCCGCGGAGTTGCGAAACACGTCGGCCAACAAACCGACTTCCAAACCCCAGTCCGCCGGGATGCGATTGCGCCGCACCAGGTCGAGGTCGAGCGACACTTCGCCGGCCAGCGGATAGCGGAAGGTGTCCATATAGACCAGATACGGCTGCAATCCGAGAATGCTTTTCAGCGAACGGATGAGCGGCGTGAGCATCAAGCGCATGGCGCGCCCGTTCAACTTGTCGGTGTAGCGGGCGTAGTAGCCTTTGCAGAAGTCGAAGCCCAGGCTCGGATGGGCCACCGGATAGCACAGCCGCGCCAGCAACTCGCGGTTGTAACTGAGGATGTCGCAATCGTGCAGCGCCACCATGCGCGATTGTTCGCTGGCCAGCACGTATCCGAAGCAGGTCCAGACATTCCGTCCTTTGCCGGCGGGCCCGACGATAAGGTCGGCGTCCTCCAGTTGCCGGTAAAGCCGTTGCAGGCGCGGTCCATGCAGCCACAGCAAAACCGGTTTTTGCGGCAACTGCGCAAAAAATCGTCTCGCCCTTTTCCATTCGCGGGGAGCGGCCTGGTCCAGACCCACGATGATTTGCTTCAGATAACTGACGTTTCTCAATTCGCGGACGATGAGCTTGAGCGCTTTGCTGCCCAGTTCCTTCGCGTGGCAGGGCAACACCAGCGCGATGGGCGTTTCTTCGGCAAAGGCGTTCAACTCCTTCTCCAGGCGGGGCACGTCGGTCCGGCCGAGTCGATGCAACGTGGCAATGGCTCCGGTCTGAAAAAAGTCCGACATACCGCCGAAATATGCCGCGCCCAACAAGGGCATGACAAGGTTTGATTGCGGGAATTCTTCCCTCGAAGACCTTCTGATGAGTTGACCGGGCCAGGGTGCCAATGAAATCATCGGCGCGCTTTGAAGCTGGTTATTGTCCACTATCACCTCCGACCGGGCGGCATTCGACGAATCATCGAGCTGGCCACCCCTCATTTGATCCGCGAGTTCAACGGCGCGATTGACGGCGTTGTCGTCGCCTGTGGCGAAGCGAACGACCGGGAATGGAACAAATATTTTCAGGGCCAATTGGCCGGCACGCCCGTCGAGTTTTTGGTCGAACCTGCGTTTAATTATTTTTCCGAGCAGAAGCGCTCGGCGAACAAAATCACCGGGCAAATCCGCGCCGCGTTGGGGGAAATTTTTTCCGGCGCGCCGGACGGCGCCGTCCTGGTCTGGGCCCACAACCTGGGGATCGGCCGCAATCTGCTGCTGACTCGCGAACTGACGCGCGCCAGTGAGCAATTAAAAATTCCGCTCATCGCGCACCACCACGACTGGTGGTTTGACAACCGCTGGTTCCGGTGGTCGGAAGCGCGTCGCTGCGGCTTTCGTTCGTTGCGCGCGGTGGCCCGGGCGATTTTCCCGCCCGCGCCCAACGCGCGGCACGCGGCCATCAACCAGAAAGACGCCAGGATTTTGCGGCGCCACTTCCCGCAAGGGACGGCCTGGCTGCCCAACCTGGCCGACCGGGCTCCGGCGTTGCCAGCGGTCCGTGTTCGCGCGGCCAAAGACTGGCTGAGCCGCAAACTCGCGGACGACGCGCCGGTCTGGCTTATGCCCTGCCGGTTGCTCCGCCGGAAGAACATCGCGGAGGCCCTGTTGTTGACGCGCTGGCTCCGGCCCGAAGCGTGGCTGGTCACGACCGGGGGCGTCAGTTCGACCGACGAACACGCCTACGCGAACGGCCTGGCCGCGGCCGCGAGACGGGCCGGATGGCGCTTGCGTCTGGGCATATTGAACGGCCTCGAAAGCGGCAAACCCGGCGTCAGCGAACTGCTGGCCGCCAGTGAAGCCGTGTTGTTGACCTCGATCCAGGAAGGGTTCGGTTTGCCGTCCCTCGAAGCGACCGCGGCCCGGCGACCGTTCATTGGCCGCGCGATTCCAAATGTCGCGCCGGACCTCGTGCGGTTCGGCTTTCGTTTTCCGCAATGTTACGACGAATTGCTTGTCGATCCGCGTTTGTTCGGCTGGCAAAGCGAATTGCAGCGGCAACAAAAACTCTTCGGCGCGTGGAAGAATTGCCTTCCGGGCGCCTGCCGCCGGTGGGCGGGCGACCCGGTTTTGCTGATGGCCGGCACAAAGACGCGCGCCATGCCATTCAGTCGATTGACCTTGACGGCGCAGCTCGAAGTGCTGGCCCAACCGGTGGACCGCTCGTGGGACTTGTGCGCGCCGCTCAACCCGTTCCTGCCGGCGTGGCGGCGGCGCGCGGCGGCGGGCCGTCTGCGGATTACGCCATGGCCGCGCAGGGCGGCCGCGTGGTTGAGCGGTAAATCCTACGCGCGACGATTCGGGCAGATCATCCGCGCGATGCCGCACGTCGCGCCGGATTCAGACGACGGCATCGCCGCGCAGGAAGAATTCATTCGCGAGAGACTTGGCAGCGAACATCTCTTTCCCTTACTGTGGCCGCGGCAACCGTAGCGTTCTCACCCGGCCTTCGGCCACCCGCTTCCCGCCCGACGGGGAGAGCGCGGGGTGAGCGGTGTCGGAAACGCGCGCGACGAGCACATGAAAATCCGCGCCGTCATTTTCGATATTTACAATACTCTGCTGGAAGTCGCTCCGCCGCCCGCCAACGCCGCGGAGCGTTGGGAATTTCTCTGGCAAGACATGCTGGCCGACCCCGCGCGCCTGAACCTGGAAGAATTTGCGGCCGGATGCGAAAAAATCGTCGCGCGCGAACACGCTGCCGCCCTCCGGATCGGGGTGCAATATCCGGAAATCTACTGGCCGGCCGTGGCCCAGGAGGCCTTGCCGGAACTGGCCCATCTGGCCGAAGCGGCGCGCGACGAGTTTCTCTATCAACACGCGAAGCTCCAGCGAACCGTCCGCCAGATGCCCGGCGCGGCCGAGACGCTGGCGGAACTGGCCCGGCGGAAAGTTCTGCTGGGACTGATTTCCAATTGCCAGCCTTATACGCTGCGCGAACTGGACGCCGCGCTGGCCACCGCGAACCTCAGCCGCGCGCTGTTCAGGCCGGAGCTGTGTTTTTTTTCGTTCGCCGCCGGTTTCAGCAAACCAAATCCCCACGCCTTTCGCCTCCTGCGCGCCCGGCTTCAGGCGCAGGGCGTCGTTCCCGCCGAAATTTTGATGGTGGGAGACCGACTCGTCAACGACCTTGAACCGGCCCGGGCGCACGGCTTTCAAACCTGGCAGTTGACCGCCGGGCATTCCACCACCGGAGAGACCGCCGGCGATTGGTCCGCCCTGCAGCGGCACCTGGTAGCGCGGGTCGCCTCATGATTCCCCGGATTTGGCGGTCTGCCGGGCAAAATACGGTCGGGCGGAAAAACCGGCGCTGAAATGATTTATTGTGAATGGCGGACCTCTGTTCGTGCGTCGGATGTGTGATGCTACCGTTCCCTCGCAAATTTTTCCGGCTCCTCCTCCTGACGCTCCTCGGTGTTACAACCCTCCAGGCTGCCGACGCTCAGAAGATTACTTTCTACGTCCAACTCGTCCGCGGCACGGATTCCGACAAACCGGAGGATCCGGCGTGGAAGCCGGTGGGCGCCAAACTGGGCAGGAACCTGCGAGGGGTATTCCGCTGGACGAATTACTGGGAGGTCAAAAGCGAGAGTCTCACGCTGTCGAAGGACAAGGTCGCCCGGTTGCACCTGACGCGGGAACGCGAGGTGGAAGTGAAATTGCTCGACCCGCCGCGCACCCGGATCCGTCTTTACCACAAGGGGGAGTTGACCCGCTGCTCGCACCAGCCGATCAGCGAACACATGTGCATTCTCGGCGGTGACGCGCAGAGCGGGGAGTCCTGGTTCGTCGTGGTGAGACGGGACAGACCGCTGGAAAAAGAGTGACCGTTCGAGGGGTCGATCCTGCTCCTGCTTTTGAACGCCGCGACTCCCGGCAAGGTCAGATTTAGATACTGCGCGTCTTTTTTCGCGGAGGCAACCCCGGGTGTTATGCTTGCGCATGTGACGCGAGGCGTCCACAATCCTGCCAGCGCTGCCGAATCGGATGCGCCGTGCCGGTTTCACGGCCAGTGAAACCCTGAATGAGAAAGGAATAGTATGAATACGATGACAGTGAACGAAGCAAATGCGGAAAAACTCCTCACCGATCTGAAGACCCTGGCTCGCGATGCGGAAGAAATGCTCAAGACGACTGCCGGCCAGGCGGGCGAAAAAATGAGCGACCTGCGGACCCGGCTTGCCTCCGCGCTGGAGTCGGCCAAAGCGACCGGCCATCGCCTGGAGGAGAAGGCCGTCGCGGGAGCGAAGGCGACTGACCGCGCAATTCGCCAGCATCCGTATGAGTCGCTCGGCGTCGCGTTCGGCGTCGGACTGTTGATCGGCGTGCTGGCTGGCCGCAGATAGCCCGGTATGCACGACACCCATGAGGAAGAGCGGGGCTTTTTCGATTCGTCGAAACGCCTCCTGCGCACCGTCGCGGCCATCGCTCAGAACCGCGTTGAATTGCTCTTTGTCGAATTGCAGGAGGAGCGCACGCGGTTGGTCGAGTTGCTGTTGCTGGCGGCCGGTGCCGTCGCCTGCGGCCTCATGGCCTTGCTCATGATCTCGTTCACGCTGGTGGTCTTGTTCTGGGACGAACACAGGGTCGCCGTCCTGGTCTGTCTCAGCGTGGTTTATCTTGCCGCGGCGGCCATCGGATTTTGGCAGCTCAACATCCGGCTCAGGAACTGGCAGGCCTTTTCCGATACGCTCGCCGAATTCAAAAAGGATTGCACATGGTCGGACCAACACCAGGGGAGCAACTCCGGCTCCGCAAGCAGGCCTTGATCCTGGAAAGCGAATTGAACCGTCTTTCGCTCGCCACGGAGTGGCGGCGGGTGCAGGCGGCGGCTGCCTGGGTCGGCGAAGCCAAACGCCTCGGACAACGCGCGCGGACCTGGTGGCCGGTACTGGCGCCCTTATTGGGAATGCTGATCGCCCGAAGGTTGCGACGAACCAATCCCGGCGTGGACCGGGCCGGGTCGTTGTTGAACGCGCTGGCGGCAGGCTGTTCGCTCTGGAATCAGTTTTCTTCGCGCAGAAGCCGTGACGGCTCCACCTCCAGCCGCGAGGATTAGCCCGGACAATTCACAGCCCGGCGCAGCCGGAACCGATGTAGCGCAGAGTTGAACTCTGCTGTATCGCGGATTTTTAAATCCGCCAACGCTCGCGCGCGATTCGTCTGCCGACTGCAAGTCGGCGATACAGCAGATTGGGAATCTGCGCTACGGGCGAGCGGCGCGTCGGCAAAGAAATTTGCGCAGGCGCGAAGATTTTTACCGATAGTAGTACAGCGCGCCGGAGCGCAACCGAAGCGGAGCGCGAGCTTCAGGTCGCTTCGGCGGACGAATTGACGAGAGCGTTGAAAGATTTCAGCGCGGCTGGTGTGCGTAAGGTGAATCGGCGTAAACGCCGCGCTCCGGCTGAGCGGCGGGTCTCCCGACCCGCGGCCTGTTCGCCTGTGAGCACGGCAAGGGACAACCCGAAGCGGGTCGTGCCTGCGAAGCCGCTGCGGCTCACAGAGCCGCGCTCCGGAATACAGCGGACTTGCAAATATGAGCACCATCACCGTCGGCACGGGCGCGTCGAAACGGGTCGGTTTCATTTCCACGCGTTTTCACGGGACGGACGGCGTCACGCTCGAGGCGGAAAAGTGGGCGCACATTCTGACGCAGCAGGGCCACGCCTGTTTCTGGATGGCCGGCCTGCTCGACACGCCTCCGGAGATCAGCTACTGCGCCCCGACAGCATTTTTTCGCCATCCGGAGGTGCTGGCGGCGCAGGAAAAGCTTTTCGGCGCCACAGCGCGCTCGCGCGAAATCACGAACCAGATCCAATCATTGAAGGAGGGGCTCAAGGACGAGATCTATCGCTTCATCGAAAAATTTCAGATTCAGGTGTTGATTCCGCAAAACATCCTCGCCATCCCCATGCACGTGCCACTGGGCCTGGCCGTAACCGAAGTCATCGCCGAGACCGGCCTGCCCACCATCGCCCATCATCACGATTTTTCCTGGGAACGCGAACGCTTCACCCGCAGCGCGGTGAACGACTATCTCCAGGCCGCCTTTCCGCCATCGCTGCCCCGCATCGAGCATGTCGTCATCAATTCGATGGGCCAAAAGGAACTCGCCCGTCGTTTCGGTCTGCCCGCCACCGTGGTGCCGAACATTCACGACTTCGAAACTCCGCCGCCGGGCATTGACGGTTACAACGCCGACCTGCGCCGCGAAATCGGTTTGCGCGAGGACGATTTACTCATTCTGCAACCGACGCGCGTCGTCGCCCGTAAAGGCATCGAACATGCCATCGAACTGGTGAGGCGGCTCAAGGAGCCCCGGGCGAAGCTGGTAATTTCCCATCCCGCGGGCGACGAAGGCGACGATTATATGAAGCTGCTGGAGGAGCGCATTTCGGACGCGCAGATTGATGTCCGCTTCATCGCGGACCGCGTGGGCGAGGAGCGCGGCGCGAATGCCGTGGGCAAAAAAGTTTACACCTTGTTTGACGTCTATCCGCACGCCGATCTGGTGACTTATCCGAGCTACTACGAAGGGTTCGGTAACGCGTTTCTGGAAGCGATTTATTTCGGTAAACCGGTCGTCGTGCATACCTACGCGGTTTACGCCCGCGACATCGCGCCGCTCGGCTTCAAGACCATCGAGATGACTCAACTGGTTTCCGGCCAGGTGGTGGAGCAGACGCGGGCGGTTCTGCGCAACCCGACGGTGCGCGATGAGTGGGCGAAGATCAATTACGAACTCGGTTTGAAATACTTCTCCTACGCCGTCGGGCGCCGCAAACTCGCCGCCCGCATGGCGAATCTGTTCGGGGAAGGAGTGTAGGGATTGTCGATTTTGGATTTTCGATTTACGATTGATCAGAACAACGACTTGGCCCGCGAAATCGTAAATCCGGTT
>DASPXS010000026.1:0-6347 GCA_035637175.1 Haliangiales bacterium
GCCGGCCGGCCAGGTCGAAAGCGGCGACAGCGGACGAGGGCGCCCCTGTTCTTTCCGTGGAGGCAGGCCCAGGCAATGTACCGGCCGTAGGATTCTCCTTTTCACAACCGGAAATGGCCGGCAACAGCACCAAAAGCAATATCGGCAATGGCCTTCGACGGAGCGCGGGGATGCGCGGGCTGCTCACCCGCGCGTGGGAAGCGTGAAAATGCAACATGTGATATTCAAGCTGAACAAAATCGCGGCGCGTACCGCTTTCCCAGCATGGCATCCGCGATTCTTTTTCCAAGCGTGGTTTTCAGCGAATCCGCGGATTGGGCGCTTCTCAGTTTTTGAGCAGTCGCGCAGTGATGTATCTACTTACCGGGGTGCGGCCGTCCTCGGCGCCGTCCTCGGCCGCGGCGACTTCGGCACGCTCCGACGCGTCGGATCGATCAAAAGGTCGCATCATTCTTCAGCTTTTCTGTGCCTGAGGACGGGCGCACTCCGCAACACAGGTGCGGAACGACGGCTCGCCATTAGCCGTGGGCTCCCCCCTCCAGGCCTCGCTTCCCTTCGTTCGCGGCTGTGCCGCGCGCCGGCTCCAGGTCGATTGTCACGCAGCCGGGGTGGCGTTGCGTTTGGCCATGATTGCCTCGACGATTTTCTTCGCCAGGTTCGGCTTGTCGGCCAGCGTTTTTTGCGCCGCCTCTTTGCCCTGGCCAATCAGCTCGCTGTTGAACTGCAGCCAGGCGCCTTTCTTTTCCACCACGCCGCTTCCCAGGCCCACATCGAGGATGCTCCCTTCCTTGTTGATACCGTGATTGAAAATGATGTCGAACTCGGCCTCGGCAAACGGCGGCGCGACCTTGTTCTTCACGATCTTCACCTTCACATGATTGCCGATGGCGTTGCCGGCGGCGTCCTTGATGGCATCCTTGCGCCGGATGTCGATGCGGACGCTGGCGTAGAATTTAAGCGCCTTGCCGCCGGGCGTGGTCTCCGGGTTGCCGAACATGACGCCGACCTTTTCCCGCAGTTGGTTGGTGAAAATGCACGTGGTCTTTGATTTGCTCAGAATGGCGGTGAGCTTGCGCAGCGCCTGGCTCATGAGGCGCGCCTGCATCCCCATCGTCGCCATGCCCATCTCGCCTTCGAGTTCCGCCCGGGGCACCAGCGCGGCGACGGAATCGATCACCACGACATCCAGCGCATTCGAACGGGCCAGCGTCTCGCAAATGGTCAACGCCTCCTCGCCGCTGTCCGGCTGTGACACCAGCAAATCGTCCAGGTTCACGCCGAGTTTTTTCGCGTAGCCCGGGTCGAGCGCATGTTCGGCATCGATGAACGCCGCCAAGCCGCCCGCCTTTTGCGCGTTGGCGATGACGTGCAGCATGAGCGTGGTCTTGCCGGACGATTCCGGCCCGAAAATTTCAATCACGCGGCCGCGCGGCACGCCGCCCACGCCCAGGGCCAGGTCCAGCGCCAGCGCGCCGCTCGGAATCACATCAATTTTCGTCTGGGCGCGGGCATCGCCCAGCCGCATAATGCTGCCTTCGCCGTAGGTTTTGGTGATGGTGGAAATGGCGGCGTCCAGCTCGCGGTGGCGCGCTGCGGAAACCCTGGCGGCCTCGGCCACTTTCGAGTCCGCCGCCGGTTTTTCAATGGTCTTCGGGGGCATAAAGTTTCTCCTGAAATATTTGCCTCTAATAGCGAACGCTTCTGGCCAAGTCAACTCCTGCCTTCGCCCCTCAGAGCTGGCCTCGGACCAGTGACGCCAGCACGTCCGGGTCGCGCACATCCACCCAGCGCCCGACGATTTCCAGGCCGGCGATGCGATGTCCCGCGGCGGCCATGGCGCCGATGGCGTCGGTCAATTCGTATTCGCCGCGCGGCGACTTCTGAAGTCCGGCGGTGAACTGGAACAGCACCGGGCGGAACAGGTAGATGCCCGCGTTATACCAGACTGACTGACCGGGCTTGAGCCAACCTTCCGCGCGCAACTGGTCGAGATGGGCCGAGGTTGGCTTTTCGATCAGACGCTTCAGACAAAACTGTTCGTCGAACAGATTCAATCCCCCGCTGGTGACGTCCTCGCCGGCGGTCACCGTGACCAGCCCGGAGAAATCGCCTTCGCCAAAACGTTGGAGCATCCGCTGATACGTCTCCGGCTTCACCAGTATGTCGCCGTAGGTCAGCAGAAAATTGTCCGCGCCGACGAAATCCCTGGCCAGTTCCGCGGCTTTGCCGGTGCCGTCCTGCCTGAGTTGGCGCGCGCAGCCTATCTTCACACCCCATTTGGCGCCGTCGCCAAAGTAGTTTTCGATCACCTCGGCGCGCCAGCCGGTGACGAGGCAAAACTCGATGATGTTGGCGGCGATCAGTCCTTCGATGATGTGTTCGAGAATCGGTTTGCCTTTGACCTCGAGCATCGGCTTGGGAACTTCGCTGGTGAGTTCCTTCATGCGCGTGCCTTTGCCGGCGGCAAGGATGACCGCTTTCATGGAGATTCCTTCACACCCTCGAAAGAGCGTTGGCGCTGACAAAAAGGTTTCGCGAACGAAATGCGGCCGGGCTTTCCAGCAACAGGATCGCCCGCACTCCTTTCCAGGGTAGCGCAAACCACGGCCGGCGCAGCTTTCGAGTTTCGTCCCATGCCCATGCCGGAGTGTCGAAACCGCGCTCGCTCGCCAAGGCTTCCGCCGCAGCGGCCAGAAACGCGTCGTGCCTCTCGCCTTCAGCCACGGCGTCCGCCAGCCGCAAGGGTTCGTCGCGCAGTCGCGCGGGGTCAGGCTGCGCCTGAAATTCGTCCAGAAAATTGCGCAGGGCGAAGTCAAAGGACTCACCCGACCGCGTCAGCGCCGCGACTTCTGCAAGGGTTTCCGGTCTCATACACGCCCTTCTTCAAATAAACTTTCCACCAGAAACTGCGCTTTCACCGGAATCTTCTGTGGCGGATAGTAGGCGCTGACGATGTCCATGACGGCTTCAGGAGTTTTTACTTCAAGGTGCCGAATCAGAAACGCGATGTCAGCAGTGTCGTCGGATTCACCCGCCCCTGCCCCGATACGCGAAGCCAGGCATTTCATCGCCAGCAGGTATTCAGGTGTCGGCATCGTGAGGCGCAGATGGTCGAATTGCGGCAGTGGACCGGGCTGAACCTCATGTCGTGCCGACACATAACCCTTGACGCCATCATTCAACCAGTTGAGTGGCAAGCCAGCAGATTCGCCTACCTGCCGCGCCAACTCTCGCACGAGGGCGGCCGGGTGGAAGATGGCATCGACGTCTTTGGTCGCCGGGCGCGCATTAAATGCGAGGACCATCACCGCGCCGCCAAACAAACACACTTCCCCCATCGTGTTGCGCTCCGCCAGTGCCCGATTCAAAGCTTCCAGGGCTCCAAGAATCTGCTCGCGCGTCAATTTAGATTGGCTCGATGCCGGTTCGCTCACGAAGCGTGAAGATGGCGTCATGCTCCAAACTTGTCGAACATCTTCGCGTTGGCCTGCATCAGGCGAATCAGGTATTTCGCCTCGAAAACGCCGAGCGATCCCATGTTCGCGCCGGTCTCGGTGAATCGTTCCAGTTTGTCGGAACCCGAGAGCGCCGAATGCAGGAGCACCGGTTGCGGATGCCACGAATGGCCCTTCACGGCGCAGGGCGTCGAGTGATCGCCCGTGATCGCCAGCACCTCCGGCTTCTTTTTCAGCAGAATCGGCAGCGCGGCGTCGAAGTCTTCGATGGCTTTTTTCTTCGCCTCGAAGTTGCCGTCCTCGCCGTGCATATCGGTGTATTTGTAGTGAATGAAAAAGAAGTTGTAGCGATCATATTCGGCGAGGTAACGCTCGAACTGGGCGGCGATGGTCTGGGGGCCGTCCAGCCGGGTCATGCCGACGAGCTGCGCCAGACCCTTGTACATCGGATAAACCGCCAGACAGGCGGGCTTCAGTCGGTAGCGTTCTTCGAAAAGCGGAATCTCCGGCTGGTGCGCGATGCCGCGGAGCAGGAAGCCATTGGCCGGTTTCTTCTGCGCAACGACCGGCAATGCGGCCCGGTAAAACTCCACCACCAGCTTCGCTGCCTTCTTTGCCTTGAGCGATTTTTTGTTGACCGGCTCGACCTTCGGAATCGGCGCGCCTTCGCGATGCGGATCGGCGTCGGTCAACGGGCCTTCCAATCCTGTGCCGCGGAAGAGAACTACGAAGCGATGGCCTTTGCCGGCTTTGATGATGACCTCGGCATCCCCGACTTTCCTGATTTTTCGGGAGAGCAAATCGCACAGTTCCTGGCAGACCGCCGTCTCGATCCGGCCCGCCCGGCGGTCGGTCACAATGCCTTTGCGATCGAGCGTGCAAAAATTCGCGCGGGCGGCGACGTCGCCCGCTTTCAGTTCGAGTCCCAGCCCGAGGGCCTCGATGACCCCGCGACCCACCTGATGTTCGAGCGGATCGTAACCGAAAAGCGCGAGGTGTCCGGGCCCGCTGCCCGGGGTGATCCCGGGCGCCACCGGGATCAGGCGTCCTTGCGCGACGCCTTCGGTGACCAGGGCGTCGAGGTTCGGAGTTTTCGCGGCTTCGAGCGGCGTTTGTTCTCCCTGTTCTTTGGTGGCCAGGTCGCCCAGGCCATCCAGCACGATGAGGGCGAGTTTCGCGTTTGTTTTGAGCGTCAGTTCGGAATAGAGTGCGTCCAGGTTCATGTAAATTTCAGGTCGTCGAGCTTCCGAATTTCTTTCCCGTCACGAGAAGCAAACAGCCGGGACACAATCCCGGCCATCGCCGCGAGGATATTGGATGCAAGCTGCCGGGAGCGTCAACGGCAGAGTGGCGATCACGATCGATGGGGGATCGTTTTGATCGACTCGACGCGCTGGATTATGCCGAAGTCGCTGCGGCCGAGGACAGCCGCACCCGGGTCAATAGATACGTCGCTCCGCGACTGCTCAAAAACGGAGATGCGCCCGATCGATGGCGGGCAGCCGCCGGTCCGTGTCCTAAAAGACTGCGGTGATGATACACCGCCCCGACAGTAAGCGTGGATATCGCGGGCAAACGGTTTCCAGCGTCAACGGTACAGTTACGCGAAAAGGCCCAACGGCATGGTTGCAGGTCTGTCCCACCGGTCACCCCGGGAGCCGGCTGTCAGAGATTGGTGCACAACCGTTCCACGCTTGAGCCACTGCGGCGCTGCCCGGCAAATCTTTGGCGATTTCCAACGTACGGCGGGGAAAATGGAACCGGATTTGCTCGTCCAGGGTCCGATGAACAAGACGCGTGTGCTGGTGGTCGAGGCGGACTCGATCATTTCGGCGGAATTGGAGAGCCGGTTGCGCCGCCTCGGCTACGATGTCGCCGGCCGCGTCGATACGGGTGAGGATGCGATTCGCAAGTCCCGCGAGGCCCGCCCGGACGTCGCGCTGGTGGACCTCGAACTGGGCGGCGTCGTGAACGGCACCGAGGCCGCGCGGCACATCCAGACGAAGCTGAAGTTGCCGGTCATCTATTTGAGCGCCAACTCGAGCGACACCACCATCTATCGCGCCCGGGACACGGTGCCGTTCGGATTACTCCTGACTCCTTTCGACGAGCGGGAGCTCAAAGTGGCCATTGAAATGGCCGTCTATCGGCATCAGATGGAAATGGAACGCGAAGAACTGATCGATCAACTCCAACGCGCACTGGCCCAGGTCGAAGCGCTCAACGGCCTCCTGCCGATTTGCGCCCAATGCAAAAAGGTGCGCGACGACGGCGGTTATTGGAGCCAGGTGGAAGCTTACATCGAACAGCGCACCAAAGCCCGCTTCAGCCACGGACTCTGCCCGGACTGCTACGAAACGGCGGTCATACATCATCACGAGGAGATGCGCAAAAAGCGTCGCCGGAAAACCAATCGAGCCGCTGCGACTCCCGTCCCGGCCAACCTGCCGACCTCGTAAAGTTTGCTTCCGCGGCGTCCCGGCCGGCCAAGGCCCGGCTTTCCCGATTTTCCAGGGCGCGTTCAAGCAAGTGAGCCATCAGGGGCGGGGACGGCGGCGGGGACGGCTCGTCCCCGCGAAACTCCGTGCTCCCGACAAAATGCGGGGACGAGGCCGTCCCCGCCCCATTCTTGAACGCGCCCTGCCCGACCTTCCTCGCGACTCTGCTATCGACATCCCCGCGGCGAGCCGGGATAATCAGCGACGCATGGCGCGGATCGTTCTCGAAAACCTTTCCAAGATTTTCAAGGGACCTAAAGGCGAAGAAATTCGCGCCGTCAACGACGTCAGTCTGGCCATTGAAGACAGGGAATTCCTGGTGCTCGTTGGCCCCTCCGGTTGCGGCAAATCGACGACCCTGCGCATGATCGCCGGATTGGAGGAGGTTTCGCGC
>DASPXS010000027.1:0-11489 GCA_035637175.1 Haliangiales bacterium
CCCGCAGCAACGACTGGCCGTGGAGACCATCAACGGTCCGGTCCTGATCCTCGCCGGCGCGGGCACGGGCAAAACGCGCGTCATCACGTATCGCATTGCGCACATGATCGGGAAGGGCATCGCACCCGGGAACATTCTGGCCGTGACCTTCACCAACAAGGCTGCGCGCGAAATGCAGGAGCGCGTCAACCAACTCGTCCCCAGAACACGGAACCTGGAGCGCGGAACCAACAACTCCGAGCCCCGAACTCCGAACTCTGAGCTTCGGAGCCACCCGACCCTTTGCACCTTTCATTCGCTTTGCGTCCGCATTCTCCGGCAGCACATCGAGCAGCTCGGTTACAAGCGGAATTTTGTGATCTACAATGAGTCCGAGCAACTCGGCGTCATCAAAAAGATCCTCAGCCAGATTTCGGCGAACAGCGAGAAGGCCGACCCGGCGGAAATTCTCGCGTTGCTCAGCAGGCATCGCAACGGGGGTTCGCGGGCCGTCGCTTCTGCCGACGCGGGTGTGGCGGCGATGGCCCGGCACGTTTGTTCGCGTTATGAAACGGCTTTGCGCGCCTGCAACGCGGTTGATTTCGACGATCTCATTTTGCTGACGCTGAGGTTGTTTGAAGAGCATCCCGACGCGCTGGCCGCCTGCCGCGCGAGGTATCGATACGTGATGGTGGACGAATATCAGGACACCAACGCCGCGCAGTTTCAGCTCGTGCACGCCCTGACGCGGGAGCATCGCAACCTCTGCGTGGTGGGCGATGATGACCAGAGCATTTACGGCTGGCGCGGCGCGGAAATCGCCAACCTGCTCGACATGGAGAAACATTTCTCCGAAGTCAAAGTGATCAAACTCGAACAGAACTACCGCTCGACCGGCGCCATTCTGACCGCCGCCAACGCCCTCATCAAAAACAATGCGCGTCGCCGCGGCAAACAACTCTGGTCGGCCAAAGGGCAGGGGACCAGAATCACCCTGCACGCCTTCGGGAACGAAGAGGAGGAAGCGCGGACCCTGGTTGAGGAAATCGAATTCCTGCGGCAGACCCGGCGCGTTCCCTGGTCGGAACAGGCGATTTTGTTCCGGACGAATCTCCAGTCGCGCCCGCTCGAAACCGCGTTGCGCCAGGCCGGCGTGCGCTATCACCTGGTCGGCGGCCAAAGCTTTTTCGACCGGCGCGAAGTGAAGGATTTCCTCGCTTACCTTAAAGTTTTTCTGAACCCGAACGATGACGTAAGCCTGTTGCGCGTTGCCAATGTTCCGGCGCGTGGTCTCAGCGACCCGACGATGGAACGGCTGCTGGCCGCCAGCCAGGAACGCAAGTGTTCCGTCTTCGCGGCGATGAAATATCCCGTGGTGCAGGCGACGTTTCCGGCCAAAACGCGCCGGAGCATCGAGACGTTTGTTGCTTTCATCGAACGCACGCGGGCGCAACTGGCGGACGAGGTTTCGGCGCGTGACACGCGCGCCCTGAGCTTGTGGTCTCAGCGGTTCATTGCTGAAATCGGTTACCCGGATGAGTTGCGCCGTTCGGAAAAGGACGCCGAAGCCGCCGAGAACCGAGTGCGCAACCTGCAGGACTTGATTGCGTCAATGGATGAGGAGACTGCACCCGGTGGCGAAGGTATCTCGCCCGCATTTTCCGCCACTGACAGGCTGCAGACATTCCTGGAAGAACTCATGCTCGACAACGAGCGCGAAGACGATAAAGAGAATGCCGGCGACGCCGTCACCCTCATCACGATGCACAGTTGCAAGGGCCTGGAATTTCCGCGCGTCTCTATCGTCGGCCTGGAGGACGGTTTGCTTCCCCACTCGCGTTCGAAGGTTGAAGGCACGCTCGACGAGGAACGCCGGCTGTTCTACGTCGCCATCACCCGGGCGATGCAGACGTTGACCTTGAGCCATTGCAGCGCCCGCAAGAAGTACGGCCAGCCCGTGCCCTGTCATCCCTCGCCGTTTCTGAAGGAACTGCCTGCCGAAGTGGTCGAGCACGCCGACGAAAAAGCCCGGCGGCCGGTTGCCGTCGATGCGGGCAGGAACCTGTTTGCGGCGATACGTTCGACTTTGGAGTAGGCGGTGTGTCCGTGAAGAAAATGCCGGGCCGCTGATTGGCGAAATCCGCGTCAAACCTGCCGCGTCTGCCAGGGGTCATCAGGCCGTCCGACCCATGTTGATGCGAGTCAAGTTTCGGCGTGCCTTCCGCGGGGTGTCGGCTACCTTCTCGACCATGATTTCGCGGGCCAAATCCGACGCTCTTTTTGCCGAGGCGCTAAAATACATCCCTGGCGGCGTCAATTCGCCCGTGCGCGCCTTTCGCGCCGTGGGCGGACAGCCGTTCTTCGTCCACAAGGCCAGGGGCGCGCATGTCTGGGATGTCGATGGCAATGCATACCTCGATTACGTCTGCACCTGGGGCCCGGCGATTCTGGGCCATGCGCATCCGAAAATAATCGGAGCGGTCCAGCAGGCGGCGGAACAGGGCACGAGCTTCGGCATTCCGAATCCATTCGAGGTAACGATGGCGAAACGGGTCTGCGCCGCCGTGCCGAGCGTGCAAAAAGTCCGCATGTGCAACTCCGGCACGGAAGCCTGCATGTCGGCCATCCGCCTCGCGCGCGGCTTCACCAAACGCGACAAGATCATCAAGTTCGACGGCTGTTACCACGGCCACGCCGATTCACTCCTGGTCAAAGCCGGCTCGGGCGCACTCACGTTCGGCTACCCGGACAGCGCGGGCGTCCCGGCGGCATTCACGCAGCACACGATCGTTCTGCCGTTCAACGACACCGACGCCGTAAAGGCGGCATTTGAAGCGAACCAAGGTCAGGTCGCTGGAGTCATTGTCGAACCGGTGCCGGGCAATGCCGGTTTGTATCTGCCCAAACCGGGGTACCTTGAGTTTCTGCGGAAAATGACCGCGGACAACGGCGCGCTGCTGATTTTCGACGAAGTGATGACCGGTTTTCGGCTCGCCTGGGGCGGTGCGCAGGAACGATTCGGCATCACGCCCGATCTGAGTTGTTTCGGCAAGATCATCGGCGGCGGTTTGCCGGTCGGGGCCTTTGGCGGGCGCGCTGATATCATGGATTGTCTGGCGCCGGTTGGGCCGGTGTATCAGGCGGGAACTCTGAGCGGCAATCCGTTGGCGATGGCGGCGGGTATCGCGGCGCTCGAAGAACTTTCAAATGCGGAGTTCGAAATGCGGAGTTCGGAACCTGGCGCAGGGAGTGTGGAATCGGCCGGCGTGCCCCTCTCCCGGCTTTCGGCCACTCTCTCCCCATCCGTTGGGAAGAGGGCCGGGGTGAGCGGTTCCGCCAACGCCTACGCGCGTCTCGAGCAACTCGGCGCACAACTTGAAGCCGGCATGAAGGACGCCGCCAAATCGGCGAAGGCGCGGGTGCAGTTCAATCGTTGCGGCTCGATGTTTTGCGCTTATTTCACCGACCGACCGGTTCACAACCTCGCCGACGCGATGCACAGCGATCGAGCGCGGTTCAAGAAATTCTTCCACGGTATGCTGGCCGAAGGGATTTACCTCGCGCCGTCGCAGTTTGAGGCGGGGTTCATTTCGACCGCGCACACGGCGGAGGACATTGAGAGAACTGTGAAAGCGGCGGCAAAGGCGGTCCGTCAGTTCTAAACTTTATCGGACCACATTCTCCATGCGCATCCTCGCCATTGACCACGGGACGAAACGAATGGGTATCGCCATCAGCGATGAGCTCGGAATGATTGCCCAGCCGCTGGAGTTTATTCCGGCGGAGCCGTTCGCGGAGTTTCTCAAGCGCCTGAAGGAAATCATTCGCGCGAAACAGGTCGAGCTGATTCTGGTCGGGATGCCGCGCAACATGGATGGCAGTTATGGTCCGGCCGCATTGAAGGTCCAGGAGTTTGTCGCCGTGCTGAAGGACGCCCTCACCATCCCCATCCAGACTCCGGACGAACGTTTGACCTCAGTGCAGGCGCACCGCTTTCTGACCAAGGCGGAAGTGCGGGGGCGGCAACGGAAAGGGAAGGTGGACAAGTCGGCTGCGGCGATTTTGTTGCAAAGCTACCTGGATGGCCGAACAGGTAAAAGTCTTACCACGAATGAACAGGAATGAACAGGAAGTGTCAGGCGCCTTACGCGAATTGCGCGAATTAACTCGAATTGAATTGTGTTCGGGAAAATTCGCGTCAATTGGCGGAATTCGCGTCAAAAAGTCCCCACCCCGCTCAACGTTCGGACCTCCTCCTGATTCGTGTTCATTCGTGTGGATTCGTGGTTTCATCCTCGTGTGGAGAAGCTCAAATTCAAACTGACCGTCGCTTACGACGGGACGAATTACGAAGGCTGGCAGTTGCAAAAGACCGGCCTGGGGGTCCAGCAGAAGGTCGAAGAGGCGCTGGCGAACCTGTTCCCCAGCCGGCCGCGCGTGCACGGTTCGAGCCGCACGGACACCGGCGTGCATGCGCTCGGCATGATCGCCCACGTCGAGGTTCCCAAAGCCGAATTCAAAATGCCGGTCCGCAAGCTTGTCCTCGCGTTGAATGCCTGGTTGCCGGAAGACATCCGCGTGATGACGGCAACGCGTTGTCGCGCCGAGTTTCACGCCCGATTCGATGCGACGAGCAAGCAATATCGTTACTTGGTGTGGAACCACACGGCGATGAATCCGTTGCTTCGACATCAGGCGTGGCATGTGCCGGCGGCGCTGGACCTGGCGGCGATGCGGAGCGCGGCGAAACTTTTTCGTGGCCGGCACGATTTCAAATCGTTTGCCGGCACCCGGAAATATGAAATGGAATCGACCGTGCGCACGGTGACGGGATGCGGGATCAAGCGAAACGGCCCGCTGCTGACGTTTATCATCGAGGGCGATGGGTTTCTTTACAAAATGTGCCGCGGTATCGTCGGCACACTGGTGCAGGTGGGGCAGGGGAAGTTCGCAGCCGGTCAGATCCGGCGGATGCTTGAAAGCAAAGACCGGCGCGTGGCGGGGATGACGGCGCCGGCGCATGGGCTGGTGCTGTGGAAAGTGTTCTATAAACGGAAAAGCATAGCATAGCGGACTGATGAAGCATCGGAGTAGGGGAGTGATGGAGTGTCGGTGACTCAAAACTCCACCAATCCAAAACTCCATCGCTCCAACATTCCAATACTCCATTTCTTCCAATGCACATCGTCCTGGTTGAACCGGAAATACCGCCGAACACGGGCAACGTGGCCCGGCTTTGCGCGGCCACCAACACCCGGCTTCATCTCATCGATCCGCTCGGCTTCGAGCTCGACGACAAACAACTCAAGCGCGCCGGCATGGATTACTGGCAGCATGTCGAGTGGTGTCGCTGGCCCGACTGGTCGGCGTTTGAGAAACAGCTTCCGGCGGACGCCCGGCTCTGGTTCATCGAATCAAAGGGTCCGAAGCACTATGCAGACGTCGGTTATCTGCCGGACGATTATCTGGTGTTTGGCCGCGAAACGGCGGGTTTGCCAAGAAAACTGCTCGAACAGAATCGCGATCGCTGGCTGCGCATCCCGATGTTCAACCAGCAATCACGTTCGCTGAATCTGTCGAACTGCGCGGCGCTGGTGTTGTTCGAGGCGTTGCGGCAGCACGGGTTCAGGGGTGAAACGTAATGCGTAATACGTAATTCGTAACTCGTAACACGCAAACGTGGCGCGTCAGACGCAGGACTGCAATCACGCATCACGCATTACCACCAACCCTCACAGCGTCGCTTCCGCTTCCTGGATGAACGCGATGACTTTTTCCGGCGTGTCAACCGTGGTGAGATTTTGGCGCAACCTGGGGTCGCGGACGAGCCGGCTGACGCGGGCGAGAATGGCCAGGTGCTGAGTAACCGTTGTGGTGACCAGCAGAAAGAAAAGCTTGGCGGGCTGCGCGTCAATGGCGCCATAACCGATTCCTTCGTCGTGCCGGCCAAAGACAACCACCGGTTTTTCAACCAACCCGACCAGTGCGTTGCGCGCATGGGGCAGGGCGACCCCATCGCCAACGCCGGTGCTGTGAAGTTGTTCCCTTTCCTGCAACGCCCGGAGCAGCGTCTGTTTTGCCTCCGGCCGGTTTGCGATTTCCGGAATTCGGCTGACGAGCTCCATCAGCACTTCGTCGCGCCGACGCCCGCGCAGATGAAGCTCGATCGTCGCCAGGCAGATCACGTCGCTGATAAGCAGTCGTTTCGGCTCGGAGAACGCCATAGGTCGAATATCGTAGGACCTGTGCCCGCCAGGAGAAGGAAAAACGTCGGGTAAACCGGTGCGGAAAAAATCCGCATATGCGGATTTTTTCCGCACCGGGCGCTTCAAGCGAAAGAGGTCATCCGGCGATTTTTCGGGTGCGAATGCGATCCAGACCCACCGCCAGGATGATCACAACGCCAATGATGATTTCCTGGACGTAGTTGGGCCAATTCATCTGACTGGAGCCGCTGCGCAACACGGCCATGATGAGCGCGCCGATGATCGAACCGGAGACGCTGCCCGTGCCCCCGTTAAGGCTCGCGCCCCCGATGACCACCGCGGCGATAATGTCCAGTTCCAGACCGATAGCGACCGTCGGGTCGCCTTGCGTCAGGCGGGACATTTGCATCAGTCCGGCCAGCCCGAAAAACAGTCCCGCCAACGCGTAGATGGCCACTTTCATCAGCCCGACCCGAATTCCGCACAGGCGCGCAGTGGCTTCATTCGAGCCGATCGCGAACACATAACGCCCGAAGACGGTCCGTTGCATCACGACCGCCATGACCAGCGCCAGTGCGACGGTGATCCAGACTCCCAGAGGCAGCGGGAAAAAATGGAGCGGGTCGAGCATATCCATGAGGGTGTTGATCGAGGAGCGGGGCGCATTGACGGTCTGATTGTCGGCCAGCCATTTGGCGGTGCCCCGCGCCACTCCCATCATTCCGAGGGTGACGATAAACGGCATCATGCGGAAACCGGCGATGATCAGGCCGTTGATCAGGCCGATGCCGCCGGCAACGGCAATGGTCAACACGATGGCCGCGGCCGGCGGGTAACCTTTGAGCAGCGACGTGGCGCCCACCACGCTGGTCAAGGCCACGACCGACCCGACGCTTAAATCAATACCGCCGCTGACAATGATCATGGTCATACCGAGCGCTCCGATGGCGACAATCACGGTTTGAAGCAGGATGATTTTGCAATTGATCCCGGTGAAAAAGTGAGATCGCACCGTTGGACTCAACGAAAACAAGCCGACAACCAGGACCAGCCCGAAGACCGGGCCAATGGCAAAAAACAGCCGTCCGAGCGCCTGACCATTGGCTCGTGAAAGGCCGCTCATGCGCGGATCGGTTCCGATTGCCCGATGGCCGCCGCCATCAGGGTATGTTCGTTCCATGCGCCCGCCGGACGTACGGCGGACAACACGCCGCGGCACATCACCCCGATCGTGTCGCACACGCCCAATAACTCGGGCAGATAAGAGCTGACGAAGATGATGGCTTTGCCGCGCGCCGCCAGTCCGTCGAGCAATTTGTAGATCTGCACTTTGCTGCCGACATCAATGCCGCGGGTCGGTTCGTCCAGCAAAAATATCCTGGCATCGTGATGGAGCAATCGGCCCACCGCGATTTTCTGTTGGTTGCCGCCGGACAATTCGGCCACCACCTGGTTGGGATTGCGGGCCCGCACGTCCAAACGGTCCATCCAGTCCTGTGCGCACTGGCGCTGCCGCCGGCGACTCACCAGCCCCAGTCGGGACACCGGACTGTATCGCGTGATGGTCAGGTTGTCGGCCAGCGTGCGATTGAGCAACAGACCTTCCTCTTTGCGGTTTTCGCTCAGCAGTCCGATCCCGTCGGCCAGGCGTCGCGCCGGAGAACCATGGGTGCTTTCGCGCGAATAGACCAGGACGATTCCGCTCTTGATCCGGTCCAGACCGAAACAGGCGCGCAACGTTTCCGTGCGACCCGTGCCGATCAGTCCGGCAATGCCGAGGATTTCGCCCTCGCGCAGGGTGAGGCTGGCCGAACGCGGTCTGGTCATCCCGCGCAGGTCGCGCAGTTCCAACACCGTTTTGCCGGGGGTGTGCGGTGTGCGCGGATAAATGTCTCGGATATCACGGCCCACCATCAGGCGAATGATTTCGTTCAGTCGCGCCCCCGCCATGTCGTCGGCGCCGACGCTTTCGCCGTCGCGCAACACGGTATAACGGTCGGCGACGCGCTGGCACTCCTCAAGAAAGTGGCTGATATAGACCATGCTCACGCCCCGTTGCCGGAGGCGATCGATGACGGCGAAAAGATTTTCCGCGTCCGCCTGCGTCAGGCTGCTGGTCGGTTCGTCCATGATCAAGACTTTGGGCGAACCAATCAGGGCGCGCGCAATTTCGACGATCTGCTGTTCGGCGATGGTCAAGCGATTGATGGGGGTGTCCAGGGGGATGTTTTCGTGATGAAGTTCGGCCAGGGCCTCGCGGGCGCTGGCGCGCTGGCGCGCGCGGTTCAGCCAGCCAAAACGACGCGGTTCTTCGCCCAGCAGTATGTTCTCCGCGACACTCAGGTGCGGCGCGAGGTTGAGTTCCTGATAGATCATCGCAATGCCGTTGCGCCGGGCGTGGCACGGGTCTTTGGGAACGAACAACTGGCCGTCCAGCTCGATCTCTCCGCCATCGGGCTGATAGGCGCCGCTGAGGATTTTCATCAACGTGCTCTTGCCGGCTCCATTCTCGCCGATGAGCGCATGCACTTGCGCGGGGCCGACCTCGAAAGAAACGTTTTTGAGCGCGTGGGTGGCGCCGAAGCTTTTGCGCACGCCCACCATTCGCAGGCGTGGCGTCATTCCTTTAAGTATTTGTCGATCGGGGGGTGAAGGAGTTCCTTGATGTCAGGTTGCTCCATGTTTTCCGGCGTCGCGAGGATGACGCCGGTGTCGATGCGTTTCTCGACTTTGTCACCCTGCAACTGTTTGACCAAGGTCATGACGCCGAGATAACCCATGAGCACCGGGTTTTGGACCACCAGGCCCTGCACATCGCCGTTCTTCAAATCGATCACCGACTGCGAACCGGAGTCGAAACCGACCATTTTCACTTTGCCGCCGGCCTTGCCGATGTCGCGCAGCGCCTTGGCCATGGCGATCGTCGGCGGTTCGCACGGGCAAAAAACCCCGTGCACTTCACTGCCGAAACGGTTGAGCAGATTCTGCGATGCCTGGTAAGCGGTCTCCCGGGTGGGACCGGAGCGTTGATCGGAAGAAATGAGTTTGATGTCGGGATGCTGCTTGAGCGCGTCGAGAAAGCCGGCTTCGCGCGCCTCGGTGCTGGCGGAGCCAACCGCGTAGCGCAGAAGGATCACGTTGCCCTTTCCGCCGAGCAGTTTGGCGAGGTGTTCGCCGGCCAATTGGCCGCCTTTGTAGTTGTCCGTGGCGACGAAACTGACGTATTCATCGGATTTGAGGTCGGAATCGATGATGACGACCGGGACTTTGGCCTTGATGGCGTTTTCCACCGGCTTGACCAGGGCCTGTGAATCCAGCGGCGCCAGCACGATGCCGCTCACCGCGCGGCTCATGAAGTTCTCCACCACTTGAATCTGCTGGTCGCGATCGTCCTCCTTCAAGGGGCCTTTCCAGATGATCTCGGTTTTGATCCCGTTTTCATTCAGTTCGCGCTCCGCCTTGACCGCGCCGGCATGGATGGATTTCCAGAATTCATGGGTCGTCCCTTTCGGGATGACGGCAATCGTATAGAAGCGGGCACCCGGAGACGGATTGGTTCCCTCCGACCGTTTACCGCAGCCGCCGATGCCCAAAAGAACAAAGAGAGGCAGGAGACGCAGCAAGGATTTCATATCGGCAAAGCTATTGAAGCGGGCGCGGGTTTTCAATCCCTTTCGCGACCGCGACGCCATGCGCGGCGTCAATGCGGGTCTTTGTCAGAGGCCAACAGTCGAACAAATCACTATTTCGATTTGTGGGAGGGGCAAATAATCGCTTGCGGAGCGGAGGGGCGGTTTATACATTCCGTCGCCTCGGTGCATCCGTAGCTCAATTGGATAGAGCATCTGACTACGGATCAGAAGGTTCCAGGTTCAACTCCTGGCGGATGCGCCAATAAAATCAAGGGTTTTATGAGGATACAATCTCCAGAGCTTGCAGATTTGATACTGCGATTGTATACTGGTGCATGAAAGCGAAGCAAAACACCGCCAGAGCCGATCCCGCTGAAAAACCCAAGCTCTGGCAGAAGACGAACTATGCAAATCTGATTCGCTATGTACCGAGCGGTATGTATTTCTGCCGTATCCGCGTTCAAGGAAAACTGATCCGCAAGAGCCTCAAATCGGACGTGCTTTCGGTGGCCAAACTCCGGTTGAGCGACGAGGAAAAGAAGCACCGTCAAGCCGCGCAGCGCCAACTTGCCATTCAGCGTGGACGCGGCCAGATGACCTTTGGCGACGCGCTCGAAATCTATCGCGCCAGATTACAGGCCAATCCTGACATCAAATCGAAGACCAAAGACTATTACCAGCAGCGCATTGATTCACTGCTGAAAACGTGGCCGAGCTTGGAGGAGAAGACGAATCTGCGCGATCTCTCAAAGCAAGATTGTTTGGATTGGGCGGCGAAGTACGGCGGAAGCGCGACGGCTTTCAACAACACGGTTTTAGTCCTGCGGGCGGTTTTGGACATCGCTGTCGAAAGCGGAGTCATCTATGAGAACGTCGCTCGCCACGTTACCCGCCGCGCGGTTCGCCCCAAAGAATTGCACCTGCCCGATAACGCCAAGTTTGCTGAATGGGTTCAGAAGATTGAAACAGCGGGCGGGCGATACAGCCACGATTGCGCGGACTTGGTTTGCTTTTTGGCCTATGGCGGATTTCGCTTGGGAGAAGCAAAAAACATCACGTGGCGCGATTGCGATTTTGCGCGAGAAGAAATCGTCGTGCGTGGCGACCCGGAAGAAGGCACGAAAAATAGTGAAGTGCGCCGCGTCCCCATGATCGGCGAAATGCGCGAGCTTATTGAGCGTCTGCAAAAGGAAAACGCGGAGAGACCGCCTACCGCCACCATTATGCGAGTGGGCGAATGCCAAAAGGCAATGGATACGGCAGCCCGAAAAGTCGGCATTGCTCATCTGACCCATCACGATTTGCGGCATCTGTTTGCGACCCGTTGCATTGAAAGTGGTGTGGACATTCCCACGGTTTCACGTTGGCTTGGGCACAAGGACGGCGGCGCATTGGCAATGAAGGTTTATGGGCATCTTCGTAACCAACATTCCGCAAGCATGGCGAAGCTTGTGAAATTCGCGCCCGCTGAGAATATCATCCCACTGCCGACAGCGCAGCCGAAGCAAGCTGCACGACGCCATCGAAAAGCGAAACGTGCAAGCGTCCGCAGTGCGTAAGCCACTCCCAAAAGGCCGCTACCCCGCTTTGCTACTGACCTCGACTTCGATTGCTTCGACTACGACCGCGTCGCTTCCTGTCGCAGCGGTGTAGCGCCCGGGCATCGGTTTGA
>DASPXS010000028.1:0-5467 GCA_035637175.1 Haliangiales bacterium
AGCTTCATCGTGTTGATCGGCTCGCTGTTCGTTGTCTCCGGGGGCATTCACATCAATGTGAAAGGCGAGGCGACTCCGCTGGCCAACGTGGTTTTTCTTTTCATTGGCGCGGTGGTTGCCAACCTGTTTGGCACCACCGGAGCGTCGATGTTGCTGATCCGACCCTGGCTGCGGATGAACAAATACCGCATCACCGCGCACCACGTGGTTTTTTTTATCTTCATCGTTTCCAACGTCGGCGGCTGTCTGACGCCCATCGGCGATCCGCCACTGTTCCTGGGTTACCTCCAGGGCATTCCCTTCTGGTGGGTGGCCGAACATTGCTGGCCCATGTGGTGCGCGGGGTTGGCGGTGTTGTTGACCCTGTTCTACGCGGTTGATTATCGAAACTATCTGCGGGCGCCGCGGGAAGTGCGCGACCGGCTGGCGAAACCGCACGATGTCTGGCGGTTCGAAGGCTTGCCCAACCTGTTGTTTCTCGTCGTGATCCTCGGCGCCGTGTTCGTCCATCAGCCGCTGTTCCTGCGCGAAGCGTTGATGGTGACGGCCGCGGCCGGTTCCTATTTCACCACACAAAAATCAATCCACCAGGCGAACCACTTCATTTTTCACCCTATCCAGGAAGTGGCTGTTCTGTTCGCGGGAATTTTCGCCACGATGATGCCCGCGTTGGACTGGTTGAAAGCCAACGCCAGCCACCTGGGCGACCCCACGCCGGCTTTTTTTTATTGGAGCAGCGGCGCGCTTTCCAGCGTGCTGGACAATGCGCCCACCTACCTCAGTTTTCTGCACACAATCTTTGGCGCGTTTATCAACTCCGAGGTTGTCAGCCAGGTCCAGCACCTGGTCCAAACCGGCGGCGCCGATCTGGCCAACCTGGCCGGACCGCACGCGGAACAGATTCGAAACACTTTTGCCGCGCTGCAGAAATATCACGCGGCAGACCTGCTCGCCAGAACGGTGAGCGAAGACGAAATCGAAATCTGCTTCCTCCTCGGCAACCTGGCCTACAACAAATACATTCTGGCGGTCAGCGTTGGGTCCGTCTTTTTCGGCGCCAACACTTACATCGGCAACGGCCCGAACTTTATGGTCAAAGCCATCGCCGACCAGCAAAAGGTCCATACGCCGACCTTTCTCGGTTTTGTCTTCAAATACACGCTGTTCGGCATGATGCCGATGCTGCTGGTGGTCTGGTGGATGTTCTTTCGCGGTTAGTTCAGGTTGGCGACGAGGCGATGCGCTCCCTTTACAACATTTTGTTCACGATTTTTTTCTGCGCCTCCGCGCCCTACTACTTTTTGAAGATGTGGCGGCGGGGCAACTGGCGACGGGGGTTCCGCCAGCGTTTCGGACGATACGACACCCAATTCAAACAGGCGCTCACCAACCGCCAAACGCTCTGGCTGCACGCCGTGAGCGTCGGCGAGGCGAACGTCTGCACCCGGCTCATCCGCGCGCTGGAACCGCGGTTGCCCAACAGCAAAATGATCGTTTCCACGACGACCTCGACCGGCATGGAACGGTTGCAGCGACTACTGCCTGCGCCTGTGGAAAAGATTTATTACCCCATCGATCATAAGAAGTGTGTGCAGCGCGCGTTGAGCCTGATTCATCCCCAGGCGGTCATCCTGGTGGAGGCGGAAATCTGGCCCAACCTCCTCTGGCGGGCGCGCGATCGTGGTGTTCCCCTGTTTCTGGTCAATGCCCGCCTGTCCGAACGGTCGTATCCCCGCTACAAACGATTCGGGTTTTTGTTCCGGGATTTGTTCGCCTCGTTCACCGGCGTTGGCGCGCAGAATGAAGCCGACGCCGCAAAGCTTCGCGAGTTGGGCTGCCGCCCGGAGGCGATCCATATCGTGGGCAGCATGAAATTCGATGCGGTGGAACGTGAGGGACGCCGTCCACTGGACGTGGCAAAACTGCTGCGACAATTGGGCGTGCCTGAGGGCGCGCGGGTTTTGGTCGGCGGCAGCACCCACGCGGGCGAAGAAGCGGTTTTGGCGGAGCAGTTCCTCCGGTTGCGCCGGCGGTTTCCGGATTTGTTTCTGGTCCTGGTGCCCCGTCATTTCGAGCGGGGCAGACAAGTCGGACGCGAATTGACCGCGCGCGGCGTGACCTTCGTTTACCGCAACCAGGTCACGGCCGCCACGCAGTTCAAGCCGGGTGAAGTCTCGTGTCTGCTGGTCAACACGACCGGCGAACTCCCCTGTTTCTACGAAAACGCGACGGTGGTGTTCGTGGGCAAAAGTCTGTGCGGCGAAGGCGGGCAAAACCCCATCGAACCGGCCGCGCTGGGCAAGCCGACCGTCTTCGGTCCGAACATGCAGAATTTCGCCGCGATCGTCGAAGCGTTTCTCAAGCAGGACGGGGCCGTCCAGGTGGCCGACGCTGCCGGGCTGGAAAAAGTCCTCGGTGAGCTGCTCGCCGATGAAAAACGCCGTGGTGTCCTGGTCCAAAACGCGTTGCGCGTGGTGCGCGATAATCGCGGCGCCATCGAGCGCACGGTCGAGATGATCCTGAACCAACTGGAAGCGAACGTCAAACATTGAACTTTGAACGAAGAGCCGCCGGAGGCACGCGGCCTGGATCGAAGTTCGAGGTTCGAGATTCAAGGTTCAAGGTTCAAGGTTCAAGGTTCGGCTTGCCTTCTGCCGGCGCCCGCGCAGGTCGGACACAGGCGCTTCCCTTGCCCGATTCTGATCCCGTTCGTTCCTTGTCTTCCGGCATGTCTTCCTTCAACAGGATTGCAACGAGCAAATAAAGTCCGACCCCCAACAGCGCCAGCGCGGTCAATCCGAATTCCACCGCCACGAGCGTTGCGCCCAGGCTGCCGAGCACCGACCCGAATCCGTTCAACGCCAGGGCCCAGGGGATTTCTTCGGGTCGCTGCAGTTGTCCCAGCGCGTGGGGAAACGGATAGCCCAGGAAAAATGCCGGCACGGAAATCCACCATGCCGTCACGATTACCCGATATGCCAGCGAGTGGGGAAACGTCAGCGACGACAGGAGCGGGAATTCCATCAGGGAAAGAAGCAGCATGACCACGATCATTCCCATCGCGGCGTGACGGGAGATGGTTGCGTTCGTGCCGCGCGCCAGCACGGCCGCCCCGGCGCCGGACGCCGCCAGCATTGCGGTCAACACCAGCGCCGTAGCAGCCGTCGGCCAGGAAAGCAGCAGGAGCGCCTGGTAGATCGCCCGGATTTCCACCGCCATGTAGGCCACGCCCAACGAAAAAAACAGGACCGCCGACCGGAGCGACGGTCGCGCCCGGGTCGCCGCGCACGGGCCGATCAACAGGAGGACGCCCAGGCCGGTCGCGACCAGCAGCGACGCGACCTGGAGCAGGTAACCCCATTCAATAAACGGAATCCAGTCCATGCCCATCCTCGCCAAAAAATCCGGCACGGCCTTCCAGCGGAAATGGTGGTTGAAGAACGGTCGGTCGTAGGTGGGTGAGTCGAGCCGGAACGGCCACGTTTGCCGGAATGCCTGAGGGTCGCCTTCCAGAAATGCGTGCAGCGCCCGAAAGTAGGGTTCGTCTGCGATCCGGTTCCACTGATTCGCATCCTCGGCGCTCAGGCCGGGACACCAAACCAGGTCGAACGATTTCTTCGCCGCGAACTCCTTGAGCCGGGCCACGGCGTTTCCATCGAAGGACTCGCGACCGACGAAAAGCGTCAGAGTGGACCAACTGCGCAGGCCAAGAATATGTGACGCCGGATGGGTAATGCCGCGCCGGTGCAGGGCTTCGACGATCAGCGCCGCGAGCCGAACACCGGTGCGTGGCGGATTTTCCACCCAGGCGCTGAACGCGGCGTGGCCTCCGGGCGCGAGATGGTCGAGCGCCAGCGAAATGCCTTCCAGGGTGAACAGGCAGGAAGCGTCCAACGAGGCTGCTCCGGCCGTTGACGAGCCGTGACTGCCGAGCAGCGAAAGGACCATCACGTCGAAGGTGTCCCGGGTGGCCGACAGGTAATGCCGCGCGTCATCGTCGATGCGGCGAACGTTGGCGTATTGAAACGGCGATTCGCCGAATCGGCGCCAGACGCGGTCGAGGGCGTCCGCGCGGATCGCCAGATCGTCCACCGCCACGAGGGATTCCGCGCCCAGGATAATGCCGCGCAGGATTTCGACCGGCCCGCCGTAGAGGGAGAGCACCCGCGGCCGCTCCCGGAGTTCATAGGAGAACGCTTCCGGCGACATGCGCAGAAACTCCGGTTGCCGCCGCGAGGCCTTCAAATCAAACACGACTTCCATGGCCGAGCCATCGACGAACACCAACTCCGAACGAGGCAGCTCACCGGCGAAGTTCAACGAGAGTCCGGGAAGGTACCGTGTAAACCGGGAACGGACGGTCTGTGCCATGCCGTTCGGACCGTAACGTTCCTCTATGATTCGCGCCTCGGGCAGCGTGAGCGTTCGGGGAAGGTCTTTGTATTCGGAAAAGCGAAACGGCAACGCCCCAACCGTGGCAGCGCCGGCGGCGGCGGCAAGCGTCCAGGCCGCTTTGGCAAACCCTCGTTGACCCGACAGGAGCACCGCCGGGAGGGCGAGCAGCGCCACCGGCACGAGCAACTTTTGGGGATGCACCATGCCCATCCCGAGAATCAGCAAAGGGATCGGCGCCGACGATCCGAGCATCGTCCAGCAATACAGTTTCGCCGGCGGCAGCACGCGCGCGACGAACGGAATCCCCATGGCGACGCCACCGACGAAGAACGGAATGAAAAAGAGCGCGACCCGCAACGCCAGGTGCAGGTATTCCCGCGGGGTCCACGCCAAAAGGAAGGGTGTGAAGGGAACGCATTGAGCCAGGCCGAATGCCGCGGGCGCGGTGAGCGCGAACAATCCCGCGCTGATCGCGAACAATCGGTCGGCGCTGGCGGCAATGCGTTCGCGGTGAAAGTGAAGGTAGAGGCCCGACGCCGCCAATCCCAGCATCGCAATCGAAATGACGAATCCGGCGAAGTGTCCCCAGAGCGACAGTGACAGGAGACGCATCAGGAGCAGTTCGTAGCCGAGCAGCGCGCCCGAGACGCAGAACAGCCCGACTGCGCAGCGCCGGGCGTTCATAATTATCCTCGGGCTCCGGCGGAGGACTGCGTTGGATTGCGGGGAAAGGCGGGGAAGCTTCTCCTTTTCCATGAACCGACCAAAGGGCCGCCAGGTTTTGGACTGCGCCAGTCCTCTGGCGCTTTTCGATCGGGTCTGAGGGCGCAAAAGCGGCAGTGGACTGCCGCAGCCCAAGACGCTATCGCGACGCCACCCAACCTGTCCGCCGCAGCCTGGGCAAAGACGGACGAGCGGGTGAGGGGGCCGTTCATCGTTCCAAGCCTCCGGCTTTGCCGCCGGTCGTTGACTCTTTGCCCGCTGGACCGCGGGCGCCGCCGGTCAGCGGCACAAACTGCACGGGCAAAACCGTGCGCGTTTTCACTTTGCCTTCCTTCCCCTTTTCCACGAT
>DASPXS010000029.1:0-2112 GCA_035637175.1 Haliangiales bacterium
TAGCTCCAGGCAATCAAGGCCGGTATGGCAATCAACAATCCGCTCAAGGTCGTGTTCAGAGCGATGGAAATGCCGTGGGCGACGACCGTGTTGTCGCTCAATCCCGTCCGGCTCAGTCCGCTGAAGAGGCTGATCAGCCCGTTGATCGTGCCGACCAATCCCAGCAGCGGCGCGATGCCGACGATGATTTCCAGCACGACAAGGCCGCGCTCCATTTGCGCGATTTCGTGTCGTGCCCGGGTCTGGATGGCGTCGGCGTTTTCTCCTTTGGGCCAATTCAGGTGCTCGACCGCGACCAGCAGCAGCCGGCCCAACGCCGATGGTTGTTGCTGGCAGATCCCGTGCAGCATGCCCAGGTCCTCTTTGGTGCGGCACACTTCCAGCGCCTTTTCCACTTCCGGCGGAATGATTTTCTTCCAGCGCAACGCCAGGCCGCGCTCGATGATGAAGGCCAGGCCGACAATGGAAGTCGGCACCAACAGAAACATGACCGGCCCGCCGTCTTTAAGGAATTGCCACATACATTCTTCAATTGGTCATAGCGCAGACGGCCAATCTTCACCAACAGGTTTTTACCGTCAGGCCGGCCGCTCAAAACTCATAGTAAAACGTGAATACAATGTCCCGGTAATCTTTCGCGATGGTGCGGCGCATATCGCCCGGCCAGGGCGCATACGGCGAGGGATCCGATACCGCTTTCTGGCAATACCAGGCCAGCACGTCGCCCACCTCGGACTCCAGCACTTTCAGTTCGCTCACGCGACCGTCCGGATGCAGCCGGAACTGCAATACCACCTTGCCCGGGCGCGTCGGGGTGGTCGTTGCATCGAGGATGCCATACCATCGCGTCGAAACGGCGCGGATGATCGCTTCGTCGTAGGAACCGAATGGCGTCGCCTTGGCGTCAAGCGAGGCGATGGTCCCGTGCCGTTTGACGCCGCCTTCCTGTTTCAATTTTTTCCCGGGAATCACTCCCTGCTGCAATTGCGCCTCCAGCAGCGTGCGCGGACGTTTTGGCTTCTCCTCCTCCTTCGGTTTGGAGTCTTCGGGTTTTGCCAAGGCCAGGTCACCCGGTTTCTGGGTCGGCTTGGCTTCCGGCTCTGGTTTGACGGGCTGCGGTTCCGGTTTCAGGGGCGTGGGCGGCGGTGCGGGCGTGGGCCGCAGTGTGTCCACCACCTTGGGGACTTTGTCCTGTTTCCCCTCGATCTTTGCAAGGTCGGAATCCAGCGACACGTCGGGGTTGGCCGCTACCGAGTTCAATGCGGAATAATTCTTCGTTTCCTTGGGCGGTTCGGGCGTGGCCTGCGAGGGGTCCACTTCCACAAAGGTCAACGTCGGCGGCTCCTGATTGGCCGGCGGCGGGGGCCTTTTCGCGGCGATTTGCCGGGAGAGGTCCAAAACGTTCCTCAGCCATTCCGGCCAGTGCAGATGCAATCGTTCGGCCAGTTCCAACCCGCCAAAAAGAAACAGGTGAACCGCCAGCGACAATGCCAGCGCGCACGCCACCGGGTGCGCCGCCAGCCGCGGATAATGGTTATGAATCGCAACCTGATCCATACACCGAAACAATGAAGGAGGGGACGCCTCCGGGCAACTGTTTGTTCAAGATTGGTCCGCGGCAAGGCGGGAGGCACTTTCCCTTCTTCTCTGCCGCTGCCGATACACTGTGGTCCACCCTGCGCATGCATCCGTAACGTCACGAAGGCACCGGGTGCAGTGTTTAATGCCGGCCCGGAAGCACCAGTGACGGATTCCTGATCACCAGCTTGATGACGTAGATGACCGCGAAAACGACGGCGATTCCAATCACGACCATCACCGCAGTCCGCATCGTGCGCCCCAACCGCAGGAGTCTCTCCGTCTCTTCCTTTTGCGCTGTCTGAAACAACTCGAATTCGTGCTCGACCGAAACCACCGCCAGGTTTTCCTCCTTGAGCTGCAAAGTCAGCCAATGCGCCTGCGCGTCGCCGAAACCGGGCGGCAGTTTCTTGAGCATGTCCGCGGGCGCTTCGGCAAAACCGGCTTGCGGCCAGAACGCAGCGTTCTCCCGCGTCCAGAGACGGACCAGACCATGGTTCTTCGCCACGATCTGAATTCGCCCCCAAACCTGCG
>DASPXS010000030.1:0-9899 GCA_035637175.1 Haliangiales bacterium
ACCTGCTGAAAATGGGCCAACTCCTCGAGCGCCGTTTCGATGAGTTCGGGGATGATTTCGACGCGGTCGGGATATTTGGCGACAAAACTCATCGCCATTGCGGACGCTTTCCGCTCGCAATCGGCGTGGTCCTGCAGGAAGGCGGGAAAATTCTCCAGGACGGTCCTGACCCATTCGGGGCGGGTGGGTGCGGCCAGGTCGAGTGAGTATTTCATGGGACAAGGATGGCTGGCAGGAGGACCTTTTGGCAATGCGCATGACTCGATTCAGCGCGGCGCAACCAGGGACGTTCGGGCGGGCGCCGACGCGGTTGGCGGCGGGGTGGCAGGGCGGGAATGTTCCACACTTTGCAAAGTGTGAAATGTTGGCCAATGAAATGCGCAGGAAAACTGCCCGGGTGAATATTTTTGTCGCGGGCCTCGCGGCCCGGCGAAGTTGTCTTCCTGTTGACGGAGGGCCATTCCGGGTTGCAGTCTGGACCCAATGGCCATGCCCACATTGGAAACAGACCACTATTTTCAACGCTTCGGTTTTTGTGAGCGGCGGATCGCCTCGTCGCCGGCGCCGGACCTGGGCCTCGTTGTGGCCGTTCCCTGCTTTAACGAGCCTGACCTGACCGGGAGTATGGAGTCGCTCTGGCGATGCCAACGCCCGGACTGTTCGGTCGAGGTGATTGTCGTCGTCAATTCATCCGCGCATTGTTCCCAGGAAATCCGTTTGCAAAATCAGGCGACCCTCAAGGAGGCCGGGGAATGGGTCGCTCAACATCGCGACGCGCAGTTTGCCTTCCATACGATTCACCTTTCTGAACTGCCTCCAAAACAAGCCGGTGTGGGTTTGGCGCGAAAGATCGGAATGGACGAAGCGTTGCGACGATTGGATGACGTCGGGCGGCCGCATGGACTCATTGTGGGCTACGATGCGGACTGCCGCTGCGAACCCAACTATCTGACTGCTATCGAACAGTACTTCCGGCGGAATCCGCAGAGTCCGGGTTGCAGCATCTATTTCGAGCATCCGCTGAAGGGACCGTTGCCGCGGCAGGTTTACGAAGGAATCGCCGCCTATGAATTGCACCTGCGCTACTACGTGCGGGCATTGCGCTACGCCGGTTTTCCGCACGCGCACCACACCCTGGGTTCCTGCATGGCCGTGCGCGCCGCCGCCTATTGCAAACAGGGCGGCATGAACCGCCGCCAGGCGGGCGAAGACTTTTATTTCCTCCACAAAATCATTCCGCTCGGTGGTTTCGGTGATTTGACCGGGACCACGGTCTTTCCTTCGCCGCGCTCCTCAGACCGGGTCCCCTTCGGGACCGGCAAAGCCGTGCGCGAATTTCTGGAAGGGCAGGAAACGAAGACGTATCCGCTCGAAGCGTTCCTCGATCTGCGGCAATTGTTCTTCTGCCCGCCCTTGATGTTTCGGCACGGGGAACGGTTCCTGGACGAATGCGCCGGCCAGCTTCCCGAGTCCGTTCGCGGCTTCCTCCAGCGCCGGGGTTTCGCCGAGGTCATGAAAGAAATTCATGGCAACACCTCGACCAACGCGGCATTCCGCAAGCGTTTCTTCCGCTGGTTCGATGCTTTTCTGGCAATGAAGTTCGTTCATTACGCCCGCGACCAACATTATGGCGATGGGAACCTGCGCGAACAGGCCGCCCAACTGCTGGCCCTGGTGGACTGTACCGGGCAAGTGCCCGGCGATTTTTCCGGGCGCGAATTGCTGAAAATTTACCGGACCCTGGATCGCGCGGCAAAACAAGAAGCGGAATGATCTGCGCCGGGGAAAGTCAAGCCCAGGGCAAAGATTGCGGCGCGCGCCCTTTCGGTTTTTATTTGCGATTGCCGGCCCCGCTGACTAGCGTTTCCGAATTGTGGTTGGACACAGCAGACTGATTTGAATTATGAACACGCCGCCTCTTTCAACCAGCGAGACCACGGAATTGACCATCGCGCTGAACCAACTGGCCCGCAATCTTTGGTGGACATGGAACCAGGAAGCCCAGGAAGTCTTTCAGCAACTTTCCCCACGCTGTTGGCAGAATATTTATCACAATGCAGTTGCCGTGCTGCATGAAGTTTCCGATTACGAATTGCGTGTGCGGCTGCAGGACCGCGATTTTTCCCGGCAGGTGCGCGCGGTGCTGGAAAACTTCAGCGCCTACCTGAAGGAGACCAAAACCTGGGGCCTGGAGAACGCCCCGTCGCTGCTGGCCAATCCGGTGGCCTATTTTTCCGCGGAGTTCGGCTTTCACGAAACGTTGCCGATTTCCGCCGGTGGCCTGGGCATCCTGGCCGGCGACCACGCTAAATCGGCCAGCGACCTCGGCCTGGGTTTTATGGGTGTGAGTTTGTTTTATCGCGAAGGCTATTTTCAGCAGACGGTCAACCAGGACAACTGGCAGTCCGAGTATTACACGCGGCTGAATCCCAAGAACCTGCCGCTGGAACCGGTGCTCGATGCAAAAGGGGAGCCGCTGGTCTGCGCGGTTGAAATTGCCATGAACGAAGTCTATTTCCACGCCTGGCGCGTCAACGTCGGCCGCTGCCCGGTTTATCTGCTCGACACCAACCGGCCGGAGAACGAACAGCACTATCGGGATTTGACGCTGCGCGTTTACGGCGGCGACAGCACGACGCGCATCATGCAAGAGGTGTTGCTCGGGGTCGGCGGCGTCCGTCTGTTGCGCGCGCTGGGGGTTCAACCTTCGGTGTTTCATATGAACGAGGGGCATGCGGGTTTTTTGACGCTCGAACTCGTCCGCGAAAAACTGGCGGAAGGCAAGACCATCCAGGACGCGCTGGCGCAGACCAAGACCGAATGCCTTTTTACCACGCACACTCCGGTGGAAGCAGGGCACGACCGGTTCAGCCGCGATCTGGTCAATTACGCGCTGAACAAGTTTCAATCTCGGCTCAAGCTCTCGCTCGACGACCTGATGGCGTTGGGCCGGGTGGATCCGGAGGACGGCGACGAACCGTTTTGCATGACCGTGCTGGCGCTGAAAGCTTCGCGGGCGGCCAATGGCGTCAGCGAGTTGCACGGGCAGGTGAGTCGGCAAATGTGGCAATGCCTTTATCCGGACAAGCCGGCGCACGAAGTTCCCATCGGCCACATTACCAACGGCGTTCATTTGCTGGGGTGGATGAAGGGCCCGATGCGCCGTTTCTGGCGGCGCAGGCTGGGGCCGTCCTGGGAAAACGGGGTGAACTCGACGGATTTCTGGCAACAACTGGCCGACCCCGGTTTCGTCACCGACGAAGAACTCTGGGCGCTGCGCTACAACCTGCGCCGCGAGTTGATCGAGTTTACCCGCCGCCGTCTGCTCATCCAGGGCCAGCGATTGTCCCAGGACGACTTCATCGCCTTCGATCAACTGCTCAATCCCGACGCCTTGACGATCGGGTTCGCCCGGCGCTTTGCGACTTACAAACGCGCTCCCCTGATTTTCCAGCAGTTTGAAAACATCGTCAAACTCGTGCACGACAAACAGCGGCCAATCCAGTTCATCTTCGCCGGAAAGGCGCATCCGCGCGACGACGAAGGCAAGCGATTCATTCAACACATCATTCACCTGAGCAAATACAGCGAGCTGAAAGGCTACCTGGTCTTCATTGAAAATTACGACGTGCATGTCGGCCGCCAGATGGTCTCCGGTTGCGATGTCTGGCTCAACAATCCGCGCCGGCCCCTCGAGGCCTCGGGCACCAGCGGCATGAAAGCCAATTGTCACGGCTGCCTCAACTTCAGCATCCTCGACGGCTGGTGGCGCGAGGGCTACGACGGCACCAATGGATTCGCCATCGGCGACGATTCCCATCCCGACTCCATCGAGGAACAGGATCGCCGGGACAGCGAAAACCTTTACAAAACGCTGACCGAAGAAGTCATCCCGTGCTTTTTCAACCGGGACGCCAACGGGATTCCGCGCCAGTGGATCCAGAAAATCCGCCGCGCCATGGTCGCGCTGGTGCCCCAATTCAACACCTGGCGCACGGTGCAGGAATACACGCTAAAATATTATTTGACGAAGTGACCGGCGCGCGGCCCCGGTGATTCGCGTCGATCTTTTTGTTCGGACTCCGGCGAGCTGTATTTCTTTTTGGCTGGAAAAGTGGAGCTATGATTGCGACGCGAACGGTGTGCGGCCGGCTCAGGCCGCGGTTCAGCAGCGCGCTTCTGGCGACGGCGCTGGTGTTTGTTGCCGGCGCTCCGGCGGCGTTGGGTTGGGGTGAGGCGGGGCACCGCATCATCGCGCGCATCGCGGACGGTCAATTGACGACAAGGACCCGCGAAAAAGTCGATCAACTGCTGCACGGCAATTCCTTGATGGGCGTCTCGACCTTCGCCGACCATTACCGCCTGCTCGATACGAACAGCGCGCCCTGGCATTTCGTGGACATTCCGGTTTCCGCAAACAACTACGATCGCCGGCGCGATTGCGTGCAGCACAACGGATGTGTCGTCGAACAACTGGAGCATTTCAAAAAGATGCTGGCCGACCCGCACGCGTCCCGGACCAACCGCGCCTTTGCCCTGATGTTTGTCGTTCATCTGGTGGGCGACCTGCATCAGCCCTTGCACTGCGCGGACAACAACGATCGGGGCGGCAACGAGGTGAAGGTGATTTTTTTCGGGCAAACCAACAGCCCGGCGGGAAACCCCTGGAACCTTCATGCGGTCTGGGACAGCGGATTGATCGAACATCGCGACCTGAGCGAAGTCAATTATGCCCGCAAACTGACGGCCTATCTCACGCCGCAAACCATTTCGACGCTGCAAACCGGCACGACCATCGACTGGGCCTTGCAATCGCACAGCAACGCCCTCCATTTTGCCTACCCAATCCCGTCAACCCACAAACTGGGCGCGACGTATTATCGGACCGTGCAACCGGTGCTCGACGATTCGTTATTGAAGGGCGGACTGCGCCTGGCGCGTGTGTTGAATCAGGCGCTGGGGCAATGACCTTCAGGCGACAAGACATCGGCACCGCGTCAGCTCCCGTGCGGAAAAAACCCGCATATGCGGATTTTTTCCGCACGCGGATCAGGCGCACTCTTTTTCCATGCCGGGAATTTTTGCGGTCGGCTCAGGAGTCCTGAAGCGGAATGATTCCTGGAGATAGCCGGCGTCCGGGTGCTAGACTGGTTGCGTGGCCTGCGACGTTAAATCCCAGACCCGCGACGACCTGGAAGCCCGGTTCAAGGAGTGGGGCGAGCCGGCCTATCGCGTGGAGCAACTCCTGCAATGGCTCTACGTCCATCGTGTCACGAACTGGCAGGCAATGACGAATTTGCCGAAATACCTGCAAGAGAAACTGGGCGGGTGCTACGCGCTGCATTCCCTCGAACTGGTTCGCGCGCAAGGTTCGCGTGACACAACGCAAAAATTTCTCTGGCGCCTGGACGATCGTTCGTTGATCGAAAGCGTATTGATTCCCGCCAATCCGGCGCTTTACAGCGATGCCAGCGACCGCCACACGCTCTGCGTTTCGACGCAAGTCGGCTGCGCCTACGGCTGCAAATTTTGCGCCAGCGGCCTCGAAGGATGGAAGCGCAACCTGCGCGTTGAGGAAATCGTGGATCAAGTGCTGGGGATCGAGCGATGGAATACGCAACAGCGTTCTGAATCAAACGAACCTGGGAATCAACCAGCAACCTCCAACCCACCACCCGCAACCCGCCTGATTGACAATCTGGTCATCATGGGCATGGGCGAACCGCTGGCCAATTACGATAATCTGCTCAAGGCGCTCAAAATCCTGAATGCGCCCTGGGGCGGAGGCATCGGGGCGCGCAAGATCACGATTTCGACCAGCGGTCTGGCGCCGCAAATCCGCACGCTGGCTGACGAACCGCTCCAGTTTCGGCTGGCCATCTCGCTGCACGGAGCGACCGACGAGGTGCGCAACAAAATCATGCCCGTGAACCGCAAATTCCCGTTGCGCGAACTCATCGCCGCGGCCGAGTATTACCAGCGGAAAAAGGGAAAAATGATCACGCTGGAATACATCCTGATCGCCGGCGTGAACGACGACCTCGAGCAGGCCAGACCGCTGGCAAAACTGGCGCGACGGCTGAAAGCCAAGGTGAATCTGATCCCTTACAACCCGGTGGAGGGCCTGCCCTGGTCGCGCCCGCCGGAAGCAACCCAGGACCGCTTCCTTGGAGCGTTGGAAAAACAGAAAGTCGCCGCAACGTTGCGCCGCGAAAAAGGCCACGACATCGACGCCGCGTGCGGCCAATTGCGATTGAAAACAGAGCGGGAGTTGGCGTTGGAGCGTTGAAGCGGGAGAATTCGGAGCCTTGGATCGCCCCCGTTTTAACGTTTTAACGTTTTAACGATTTAACGTAGCCTTTGCGTGTGATTGCCCTGATTGATTACGGCGCCGGCAACCTGCGCAGCGTGCACAAGGCGCTGCGTTATCTGGATGCGGACGTGCGATTGATCACCGAACCGGCAGGCCTGAAAGAGGCGCGCGCGGTTGTTTTGCCGGGCGTCGGCGCGTTCGACGATTGCCTCAACGCGCTGCGAAAACAGGAACTGCTGGAAGCCTGCCGCGCATTCATCGGTTCGGGACGGCCGTTCCTGGGCATTTGTGTCGGCTACCAGGCGCTGTTCGAGAAGAGCGAAGAGTTCAACAGTTGCGCCGCCGGGTTGGGTGTATTTGCCGGCAGGGTCGTCCGTTTTTCGGAAGAGCCGGGATTGAAGATACCGCAAACCGGCTGGAACCAGATCGATATTGTCCAGCCTAATTGTCCGCTGTTTCGCGGCGTTCCGAACGGAAGCTACGTCTATTTCGTGCACAGTTTTTTCCCCAGGCCGATGGACGAATCCATCGTGGCCGCGCGCACGACTCACGGCGAAACCTTCGCGTCGGCGATTTGGCGAGACAACGTGTTCGCCACGCAGTTTCACCCGGAGAAAAGTCAGAAAGTCGGTTTGCAGTTGCTGAAGAATTTCGTTGAACTGGCGGCGTAGCGGCGGACAGGAATCCGACGCGATCCACTGCCAACGGACATCCGGCCGCAGCCGATCGCCGGAGGCTTTGAATCACTGACCTGATGCGGCAACGGTTGGCGGCGCTCGTCCGAGCGGCGTTGCGCTGCTGCGCACCCGCCCTTGTGCGGCGGAAGAACGTCTGTTATGCTCTGGTCCGTTAACCGAAACATGAACCAGTAAAAGGACAATTATGGCACACGAACTTCCACCACTTCCTTATCCGAAAGACGCGCTGGAACCGCACGTTGACGCGACGACGATGGAAATTCACCACGGGAAACATCACGCGGCTTACGTTGCCAACCTGAACAAAGCGATTGCCGGCAACGCCGCTCTGGAGGGCAAATCCATTGAAGCGCTCATCGGCGATCTCGGCGCCGTACCGGAAAACATCCGCGGCGCGGTGCGCAACAACGGCGGCGGCCACGCCAACCATTCGGTGTTCTGGAAACAGCTCGCCGCGAAAGCCGGCGGCGCGCCGACCGGCAGATTGGCCGATGATCTTAAAGCCGTCTTCGGCGGTTTTGACGGGTTCAAAGAGAAGTTTGAGGCTGCGGGAATGGGCCGATTCGGCAGCGGCTGGGTTTGGCTGGTCGTCAACAGCGGCAAACTGGAAATCGTTTCCACCGCCAACCAGGACAATCCGCTCATGGGCAAACTGGTCGCCGGCTGCGAAGGCAAACCGGTCCTGGGAGTGGACGTCTGGGAGCACGCCTATTATCTCAAGTACCAGAACCGCCGCGCCGATTACTTGAAAGCGATCTGGAACGTCATCAATTGGACCGAGGTGGCAAAGCACTACGAGGCGGCGGAAAAGTAGGTCCGGCAGCCTGCCCGTTCGCGCAGGCCGGAAGCCTGCGTTGCTTTCAGGTTCAATGATAAAACCCCCTGACCCCTCCCAGGAGGGGAACTGATCGGGCGCGGACGAGAACACCTGCTCCTCTCCTGGGAGGGGTTGGTGGGTTCTCCAAACCGAGTACGACCGCGGAGACTACGGTTTCACCAGTCGGAAAAAGCCGCCGCCAGCCGCCGCCAGGGCGGTGGATGGAATCAGGACGCGCCTGCGGGTCCCGACCAGCGCATCGATCAGGCCCGGGTCGCCCCAGCCGGTGGCGTTCAAGGTGGCATTGGTTTGCAACGTGAAGCCCGAGGCCGGCGTGGTCCACGAGACCCAGTAAGGATCGGCCGGGGTCACCACTGCGACGCCCGCGGCGCTGGCGGCGCTGACCGTCCATAGGCCGGGGTCCAACGGTGCCGCGGTGAACGGTTCATCGAGCACCGTGATTGCGCCCCACTCGATCTTGACGCCCCCGAGGATGACGGTCTGACCGATGTTCGCGGTCTGGCCGGGCATGGCGCCGAAGTAGGCAGTGACGTCGCCGGCAAACTGCGCCGCATCTTCGGGCGGCATGACAAAGCTGGCGGTCATGTTGTCCGGCGCTGTGAGCGTGATGTTGGTGTCCTGGTTGAATGTGACCGTCCAGGTGCCGAGGATGCTGGCGCCGGTCACCGAACCCAATTGACCGACCGGGCCGTTGGTGGGAGAGGCATTGAAATACATGGTGGTCGTCCCGTCCAGGGTCCCGGGCCCGTTGCTGCCGGGCGCATTGGTTTTGTAATGGAACGTGGCGATGCCCTCTCCGTTGGCGGTGGCCTTAACCTCGAACAGGACGCAGGTCGGCTCGTTCCAATCCGGCGTGCTCTCGGTTCCCGGGGCGCCCGGCACCAGGAACATGTGCGCCTGGTGGCCGGGGTAGGCGGTCCCATTCGGAAAATCGCTGATCATCATCGAAAAGGAGACGGGCTGACCCGACCCGATCCATCCGTACGACGTGCCGACGGTTTTGACATTCTGGCGATCGTATCGGTCGGAACTTGCGGCGAGCAGGTTCAGGCCCGGCCGGGACTTTTCGATGGCCATCGAGGGAGGCGGCAGGACCACGGCCAACTCGGTCCAGCGGAGGTTGTCCAGGTTGTAAATGACCGTGTTGGTGAGATTGTTCTCGCCCAGCTTGACCGTGAGGTGATGCGCCTTGTCGGCGGGGGCCTTGACGGGAAAGCTCAGGTGATGCCAGTTGGTGTCCGTCAGTTCGAAGAATCCGAAGCTGTTCCAATCCCAGTTCGTCCCGTTGCGCACGATCACCTCGATGCCCCCGTAAGCGGTGCCGTTCACGCGGGGATAGGAACTCGGATCGAGCTTCACGTCGAAGCTGATGTTGCTGTAAAGCGTCTCCGCATCCGCATCCGCGCCCAGGCTCTGCGAGATTACCGCCTGGCTGTAGCCTCCCGGATTGTTCGGAAACTTGTTCACCACCCGCAGGGATCCCGGACTTGTCCCGCCGCCGGCGTCCAGAGTGTCATCGAAGAAAATGTCGGTGGGCGAGGACCAGTTTTCCCAATACCAGAGCGTCGCTTCATCGGGGCTGTTAAAGTTGTTGATAACGACTTCACCCGCCTGGGAAGCACACAAGCCGAGGAGAAATGCGCCCGTCACGGCGAGCCCAATGGTACGTGAATTTCGATGTTTCATAGGTTTGTTTCAGGCTTTACCAGAGCAGCTTATCGCTTGACGTCTCTCTTGGTCAATCCATTCATCCTTTTCTTGCCGACGACCGCGCAGAGCGGTGGTTCGGGAGGCGCGCATCACCGCCTGCGGGTCATGGAACTCTGATTGGATTGCGGTGAGAAGACGCGGTCTTGGACTGCGGCGCGGGAAGGGGAACTTCCGGAAGGGCGGGCCGGGACAATCCATGAATACTCCCGACTCGCCGGGGGATTCAATGGGCAGGCCGTGGACGGCGGACCGTCACGTTTTTGGTTTCAATTGCGGGAACAGGATGACGTCGCGAATGCTTTCCTGGCCGAGCAGCATCATGCAGAGGCGGTCGATGCCC
>DASPXS010000031.1:0-3113 GCA_035637175.1 Haliangiales bacterium
GCAGTCGTGGTGTATTGAACGCCTCGAAAATTGAAGGTTTGTCCAATGACCCCGCCCACATGTTGGGCGGTGATAAAATATTTCGGCGCGATGGGCGTGCCGAGGAAATCTCCCCAAATTCCCTGGTACTGCCAGCCGCTGTTGGTCAGGCTGCCGGTTGGCGCAGAGGTGTTGTAATTCGGGTCACCCGTGGAATAAAAAAGAACGGCGTTAACCGAACTGGCGCTCAACAACAGGGGAACGAATACGAGAAGGGCGCGGTTGTTCCGGCTCATGCGGGAACGCGCAAGAGGCTGCATTTGAGGACATTTAGTCACCCGCCACAAGTGAGTCAATAACTTCATAGCATCGATAAATCCGCCGGCCCGGTGGACTCGCAAACTTTCCATGAGCAACCACGATGCCTGTTCTGATATTACGGCCGGTGTATTCGATGCTGACGATTTGCGCGTCGAGGTTGTTGCGCCACTTGGACAGTAAGAATTTGAGTTGTCTGCGAGCGCAACGGCTTTCCTCGTGCCAGTTTAGTCCGCACGTTTCAGACTCGTGCAGGTAGCGCGGGCGACTCGCCGCGCAGAAGTCTGAGCGCCTCGAGACACTGTGTTGAGCAGCCGGAGCCGTGGCCCGCCCAACCAGAATACTCATGAGTCCCATGGATGGGCGACATCTTCTTTCCCTCTCTCCCGCCCTTCAGCCTTCGCCAAGCCTACGGCGGACAGGTCGGGCACCCTCTCCCCCCTCGGAGGGGGAGAGGGATGGGGTGAGGGGGCCGCTCTCAGGTTCAGGGGGCAATGCGCGCACAAAGTTCGGAGGATTCTCTCCCCGAGGGAGAGGGTCAGGGTGAGGGGAAATGACGCTTCGACCGCCACCGGGTGTCGCCTACCCAATGGACTCCTGACCGACCTGTCATCGCGGATGACGATGCTACTTGCCCACCACTTTCACCACGGCGGTCGAGCCAGGATATTTGTCGCCCTGAATTGGCTCGGCGCGTCCGCCGAGGTTTTGGGCGAGAAACGCCTCGGCGCGGGCATTGAAGTCAATGCGGTTCTCCGGACGCGCGAATCCGTGTCCTTCGTCCGGGTAAAGCACGTAAGCCACCCTGCCGCCGTGTTTCTCGATGGCTGCGACCATCTGTTCTGATTCGGCCTGCTTGACGCGTGGATCGTTGGCGCCCTGGCCGATCAGCAGCGGCCGCACAATCCTGTCCGCCTTGAACAGCGGCGAAGCGTTCTGGATCAACTCCGCGTCCTTCGGGTCGTCCACATTGGCCATCCGCACGTCGAACAGCGAGCGCTGCGGCTTCCAGTAGGGCGGAATCGAACGGATCAATGTTTTGAGATTCGACGGGCCGACGATATCCACGCCGCAGGCAAATTTCTCCGGAGTGAAGGTCAATCCCGCCAGCGCGGCGTAACCGCCATACGATCCGCCCATGATCGCGACTTTCTTCGGATCGGCGTAGCCTTCCTTAATGGCCCAATCCACCGCATCGATCAAATCGTCGTGCATTTTGAGGCCCCATTGTTTGTTTCCCGCGTTGAGGAACTTCTTCCCGTAACCGGTCGAGGCGCGATAGTTCACCTGCAAACAGGCGTAACCGCGGTTGGCGAACCACTGGGCGTAGGAATGGTAGCCCCAATAGTCGCGGGCCCATGGCCCGCCATGCACGAAAAGCACCATGGGCAGGTTCTTCGGAGGCACCCCGACCGGGAGCGTCAGATAGGAAGGGAGATCGAGTCCGTCGCGCGACTTGATAACCTCCGGCTTCATCGCCGCGAGTTGCAAGCCGTCCAGTTTCGGCTGGTGAACGAAGAGAAACGTTCCCTTCTTCGAAGCGCGGTCCCACGAGTAATAGCGAATCGGACCGCGGTCGGAAGTGAACGCCACCAGCCACGTCGTGTCTTTGTCGTCGCGATTGACGACGCTGAAATCGCCGTCGTTCAGCCGGGCGATACCGTCGAAGTCCGCCTGGACGGAAGGCGCCACCACCCTCCATTTGGCCCGTCCGGGCGCGAACGAAACTGCCTCGACGATGTGTTTTCTCGGATGGATCAGAACGTCTCCGGCATCCACTTGGTCCGACGACGCGAGGACCCTCTCCCCGCCCGTCGCGATGTTCCTCTCCACCACGCCTGCGGTGTCCGATCCAATCGACGATCGTAAAAATGCCGATTTGCCATCCGCCGTGAAATCGAGGAATTCGAGGATTTCGTCCGGACCGACCTTGATCCAGCTTTTCCACGGCGATTTCACATCGTCACGAATGCGAGTCTCGGTTCCACCGTCCGGCGTCTGAATCTGCGCCGCGCGGACCTGAAATTTCGGGTCCGCCGCCCAGCCGACGACATCGCCCGGATTTTCCGTGTCGAGCAGCAGTCCGCCGGTTTTCAGGTTCAACCGATAAACGTCGAACAACTCCCGGCTGCGGAGATTGAGTTCCACCAGTATTTCATCCGGGAAATTGGGATCGGTGGCCGTGACCTGCGCGCGCACACCTTGAAACGCCGTGTAATCGCGGACATTGCCGGAGACGAGGTCAACGCCGTGGATATGCCAGTTCTCGTCGCCATCAATGTCCTGCAGGTAAGTCACCGTCTGGCTGTCCTCCGCCCAGAAGTATTGGCGGATGCCGCGTTTCTTGTCGGCTGTGACCACCTTGTCGTCGTCCTTGCCGATGGTCTTGACCCAGACCTGGAGGACGTTGTTTGTGTTGGGCGCAATCCAGGCAAGCCGTTTGCCATCGGGCGAAATTCGAGGGCTGACGCGTTCCGGGTTGCCGAACAACACCTCGCGCGGGATCAGGGGCGGCAATTCGGCGCGGCAGACTGCGGTCGCCAAACCCGTCAGGACAAAAACCAGGGTGAGAGTCAAACAGGCCGGACGAAATTCGAGCGCTCTTTTCATGACACGCGAGTCTTCGTGTAAGCGGACCGGCGGGCAAGGGAAATTGCAGTCCCGGCACCAGCGCGCACGGCTGATTCAAGAACGCCGGTGGAGCGCGGCATTCATGCCGCTTCACCGTCGGAATTTTTCGAGCCTTTGGAAGTTCCACCGACGCCGCATTTTGCTGCGTTGAAGCGGCGTAAACGCCGCGCCCCGGGTGCTTTCTT
>DASPXS010000032.1:0-13853 GCA_035637175.1 Haliangiales bacterium
GGGGTCCGGGAAATCCTGTAATCCGACTAGAACCCAACTGCCGCGCCACGCAGCAGCAGCGTGTCCACCAGCAGTTGAAGGTTCAGACGACGATCCACGAGGACAACTGGTAGCCGCTTTCACCGCGCGAGTCAATCGGTATTTTGCTGTTCGTCAAAGGCCGGTTTTGGCAAAGTGACGACACAAAGAACTCGGGACCTTATGAACGTTCAAATTGCCGCCTTGTGCGACGCCGCGACCGATTACGGCGGGAAGCTGAATCTGCTGGGCACATTCGACACCATCGTGACGCAGCAACTGCCGGCCGTGCATCCGCAATGTTCGGTGGCGCTGCGGATCATTTTCAGTAAAGTGGAAGAAGGCTCGCACAAGGTGAAGATGAATTTTGTGGACGAAGACGGCCGGTTTGTGATGCGGAGCATCGACATGCCGGTGGAGGTCGCCTTGCCGCCGGACGCGAACTTCGTGGCGCGCAATTTCATCATCAACATCCAGCAGTTGAAGTTCGAGAAACCCGGCCAGTACGCCATTGATCTCGCGATTGACGGCCGGCAGGAAGCGAGTATTCCGCTGCACGTGAAGCAAATGCCGCCCCCGAATCAGGGCTGACGCCGTATGATCCCGTCCGGCGTCCGACGGCTCGGTTGTCCGTTCTGGAATTTCCCCGTTTTCGCCCGACCCTTGTCAACAAATTGTTGGGGAAAAAATTTCGATTTTCGGCGGTTCCCACTTGCGCCGCTCGAGGAGTTTTGGTTCCTTATCGCGGCAACCCGTTGAAGACGTTTTCCCGACGGGTATGTTGAATCAGATGCAAACGTTGCACACCATGCGTTCGAGTCAGTCGCACAGCTCTAATACCCGTTATTCAGCCAGAAACATGGCCAAGCCGATCAACTTCTTCTGCCTTGCACCCGAGGCGCAGGCAGTGGTCGTGGTCGGTGACTTTAATGATTGGCGTCCCCATGCCCATCCCATGCAACGGCAGCCGGATGGGTCCTGGCACCTGCAGATTCCACTGAACCACGGCCATCATCACTACCACTTTCTGGTGGACGGCAAGCCGGTGTTGGACCCGCGCGCCATGGGCATCGCGCGGAACGAAAAGAACGAACGCGTCTCGCTGATCGCCGTCAGTTGATTGCGATTAAGCGCAGGAGTCCTCGGAACCGGAGAGACAGGTGAGAGAGCGAGCCTTACTCCGCGAATCCCGGATTTTGGGTTCCCTCTTTCGCGCGCTCACGTTGCTCGGCAAAAAAACTACGTAACAACGAGCCGCACTCGGCTTCGCGCACTCCGCAGGTGATTTCGCAGCGATGGTTGAGGGAGGGAAGCTGCAGGAGATTCAGAGCGCCGCCCGCAGCGCCGCCTTTGGGGTCGCTTGCGCCGTAAACGATCCGAGCCAGCCGGACGTGAACGATCGCGCCGGCGCACATCGGACACGGCTCCTTGGTCACGTAGAGTGTGCAATCGCTCAACCGCCAGTCGCCGACGACCTGTTCGGCCTGGGTCAACGCCAGCATCTCCGCATGCGCCGTGGCGTCCTTCAGCAATTCCACCTGATTAAAGGCGCGGGCAATGATCCGCCCTTCGCGCACCACCACCGCGCCGACCGGAACCTCCTCGGCCTCCAGGGCGCGGCGGGCCTGCCGCAATGCTTCGCCCATGAAGTAATGGTCGCTTTGCAAATCGATGATCGGTTCGTCCGGCATTTCAGGGTGCTTGATGGTTGCGGGCTGTCAGTGGTCAGTCGTTGGTTGTTGGTTGTTGATCACAGAACCAAGGATTCCTCGAGCGTCCAGTCGTGCCGGCCGGCGGGATGACAATGGCAGTGCGCCGCGAAGAAACCGCCGCGATGCTTCCAAAACAGCGGCCAGATTTGTTCGTGGTCGGTTTGCGGCAGTGCCAATTGCTTCAATGCGGCGGCGGAAAAAAACTCGAACCGTCCTTCGCGATGCGGCGGCGGCAGCTTCGCCAGTCTTTTTTTCACCTCGAATAAAAACATCAGCCAATGGGCCTGGCCCTGGTAGCCGTGCTCGCTGAGGAGGCCGGTCAGATGCAAATCCATCGGTGAAATCTTCAGGCCGATCTCCTCGTGCGCTTCGCGGCAGGCGCAGGCGTAAGGCGACTCGCCGGTGTCCGTTTTCAATTTGCCGCCGCACGGGCTCCACAAACCGAGATTGGGCTCCTTCCGCCGCTCCAACAACAACACTTCGTCGCGATCGTTGAAGCAGTAAAGCAACGTCGAGATTTTGTACGGCAACGCCATGCCTGAAACTTTTCGCAGCCTGCGCAAATTTTTGGTGGTGGTCGTCGCGCTGTGCCCATTCGTGGTTGAGCTGAATCGGCGCATTTGAGCCGGCCAACCAGGGTCACTTGTTTCCAACACAATAAAGCTTCGTCCCGGTCCGGATGAACAGGCAGCCTTGCGCGATGGCGATGCTCGAGCGCAGGTCGCGGTCTCCGTCGTCGCCCATCGCCGCGCTATGGAGCAACTTGAATTGTTCGCCCGCCTCCACCACGTAGGCGTCTCCGCGCTGGCTCATGAAATATATCTTGCCGTCCGCGCCGCTCGGTGACGATTCGATTTTTGCCGGGCTGCCCGGTTCGCCGGTCCATTCGATCTTGCCGCTGTCCGGAACAACTCGGGAGAGGGTCTTCCGGTCGCTGTTCAAAACATAGAACCGGTCCTGATAAAACAACGGCGTGCTCACGTCGGAGGAAATTTCGCGTTCGGGTCCTTTCCACGCCAGGCCTGAATCGTCCAGGGCGCCCTTGCCGCCCGCTTTGACGGCGCACACCGGCGCGCCCTTGGGCCCGCAAGCGAGCGCGACGCCGCCACCGGCGACCGGCGAGGGGACCAGGCGCCAGTGCGTGATTCTGCCCGGGTTCCAGGTGCCCCAGCGCCAGATCTCCCTGCCGTTGGCCGGGTCATGCCCGGTGATGCAGTCGCCGCCGGCGATGAGAATTTCCGTTCGGTTCTGAAACGTAAAGGGAATGGGTGTGGCGTAGGATTCCTTCGATTCTTCGCGCGCGTCATTGGGACGAACAACCTTCCAAAGTTCGTTTCCCGTTTGCGGATCGAGCGCCAGCAGGAACGAATCAATCGGGCCGCCGGATCGTCCCCGGCCTTGCACCGGCACGTCACGCTGCAGTACCTGCAGGTAAAGGCGTCCCTCGAACAGGGTTGGCGTGCTGGAAAACGTCCATTGAAACGCGAATTGGCCGTAATCCTTCTGGATATTTCGCGCCCAAACCTTCTTGCCGTCAAAGTCGAACGCCACCAATTCGCCATTGCCGTAGAAGAACCAGGCCAGCTTGCCGTCGGTGACCGGCGAAGGCGACGCGTAATTGCTGCGGTCGTCGAGTTGGGTCCCCACACCGGTCTCGTGATTCCAGAGGATTTTGCCTGTGGTCCGATCGAAGCAAACGGCCTGGAGCGTGCCCGCCTTTCCATCCACGGAGCTGACAAAGACGCGGTCGTTCCAGACAATCGGCGTGGCAGCGGAAGGTCCGGGCAGGTCCACCATCCATTTCACGTTTTCGGATTTTGAAAAACTCGTCGGAAGCCCCTTCTCAGTGGTCGAGCCGTTGAAGAACGGACCGCGCCATTGAGGCCAGTTTTCCGCTCGCAGAGAAGGCGCGGCGACCATGATCAGCGCGCCAAGCGTCAGTTTCAGAACAAACCATTTTCTTGTGACCTTCATAAATTGCTCCCGCGCCCCGGCATGGAAGCGAGGCGCTGATTCAGGCGACGTTGCGCAGGCGTATAACAGGCCGTGTTGGGGAAGACAAGGCGGATTCGGCGTTTTCCCGTTCGGCGGACACGCGGAGGGGCATGCGGAAATTTTTCGCATATGCGGATTTTTTCGGGAGGCCGTCGGCGAAACAGAATCAAGGCTCGACGGCGACCGGTTTCAATTTTATGACTTCGGGAAAGACATGAAAAAATTCTCTCCCGGCCTGGCAGGCGTTCTAACGCTCCTGTTTCTGGCAACTCGACCTGTGGGCGCCGCCGAATCCGCGCGGTCGCCGACGATCGTTTTGATTTCCGGCGAATACGAATACAAATCCGCCGAAACACTCCCGGTTTTCAAACGGTATTTGGAGACGAATTACGCTTTCCACTGCGTCTATCTGGAGCGAACCCGGGGCGAAGAAATTCCCGGTCTCGACGCGCTGGACACGGCCGACCTGGTCATTCTTTTCATTCGCCGCATGACGTTGCCGGAAGAGCAATTGGGTAGAATCAGGAACTATGTGAACTCAGGCAGACCGCTCATCGGCCTGCGCACGGCCAGCCATGCGTTCGAGAACTGGAAAGAGTGGGACCCTGATGTGTTGGGCGGCAATTATCACATGCACTACGACGACAAACTGGTCGCCACAATAAAAACGGTTTCGGAGGCTTCGGAAGACCCCATCCTGAAAGGAGTCGGGAAAGAGTTTATTGCCGGGGGATCGCTCTATCGCAACGCGCCGCTGCCGCCCTCGTCCACCGTGTTGCTGACGGGCAGCGTGACGAACCAGCCGCCCGAACCGGTCGCCTGGACCCACCGCTACAAGGGGGCGCGGGTTTTTTACACGTCGCTGGGGCATCCGAAAGATTTTGAAAATCCGTCATTCAGACGGCTTGTCGTCAACGCGATCTTCTGGGCATTGAATCGGCCCGCACACGACGCGTCGGTTTACAAGCAAAAGCCTGAAGGCGGAAAGCGATTGAAGGGAATTAATTTGCAGCCATCTCGGCATTTCGCCCCGGATGTTCGGCATGTTCCCCTCACCCGGGCTCGATAACGTGAAACCGCCGGTCACCCGCCCACTGACCGCCGCGGCGGCCTACCGCCGCCACCAACTGCGGCCGACCGAACCGGTTTCCTTTTTTGCCCGAAGCTGGGCGATCAGCAACTCGCTGCGCGCGGTTTCCAGCGCCATGCGAAAGTCGTCGTAGGAGCGATAGCGTTCCGCGGGACTTTTCGCCATCGCGATGACCAGCGCGTCACTGGTGGGTTGAGTGATTTCGGGAACAACCTGATTGGGCGGAGTCAACGGCGTGTGGATGTGCGCGGCGACGACTTCTTCCACCGTGGGCGCTTCAAACGGCACATGGCCGGTCAGCGCGTGATAGAGCGTGCCGGCCAGGCTGTACATGTCCGACAGGAAATCTTCGCGCTCCCGTTTCACCTTTTCGGGCGCGATGTAGTAGGGCGTCCCCCAAACCGCCGTGTCGTATTCCGTGTCGGCTTCGGTGCTGCGCGCCAGGCCGAAATCCACCAGCTTGGGTTCGCCCTCGGCGTTGAACAGGATGTTTCCGGGCTTGATGTCCCGATGCAGCAGACTGTGTTTGAGCGCGGTGTGGAGGGCGTCGGCGACTTTGCTGCCAATATCGAGCACCTGCAGCTCGGTCAGCCGGCCTTGTTGCTCGATTTTGTGATCCAAACTGCCGCGGTCCGCCAGTTCCATGACCAGATAGAGCTGGCCCTCGAACTCGTCGAAGGTGTAGATGTGAATGATGTTGGTATGGTTCAAAGCCGCGCAAGCGCGGGCTTCACGATAGAAGCTCTCCAGCGATTTGGCATCCTCCACCAGTTCCTTGCGCATCAGTTTCACCGCGACTTCGCGTTCGAGCATCAGGTCAAAGGCGCGATAGACGGTACCCATCCCGCCGGAGGCAATGGCATCGCGCAGCTCGAACTGCCGCAACCGCATCGGCATCATGACCGGATGACTGCATTTCGTGCAGGGCGTTGTGGTCAGCGGCGGCAGGTCGCCTGAGATGAAAACCTTTGCCCCACAGCCAGCACAAGTAACCATGCGAAGCGGTTTGCGAACTTCATTCGTTGCGGGCATCACGATTTAACTCTAGCATTAAGCGTTCCTACTACAAGATTGGATATCGTTCGGTGCCACCCGGTTCAAAATCACCGGGTTGAATCCTGCAGAGGTATCATCGAATTCCCAACCATGCGAAACGCCCCTCGCGCGGAGTCTGGCCGACAATCTTAACGCCCGGCCGCGCCTCGACAAGCGGATTCGGCGTGCCGGGTTTACCGCCGCGGTGGACCGTTACCAGGGGAAAGAAAACGTCTTCACGTAACTGAAACACTTGATCGCTTCAATGACGCCTTCTTTGATGCCGAGGCCGCTGTCTTTGATGCCGCCGAAGGGAGAATTTTCGATGCGGAAACCGGGGACTTCGTTGACGTTCACCGCGCCGCACCGGAGTAGTTTTACGGCCGTGACGGCCTTGTCCAGGCTGCGGGTGACGACACCGGAGCTGAGGCCGTAGGGAGTGGAATTGGCCAGCGCGATGGCCTCGTCGAGGTCCCTCACCGTGATGACCGGCGCCAGGGGACCGAAGCTTTCACAGGCGATCATGCGGCAATCGCGCGGGACCTGCGCGAGGACGGTCGGTTGAAATTGGGCGCCGCGCCGCTCTCCGCCAACCAGCACTCGCGCCCCGGCGGCGACGGCTTCCTGCACGACCGTTTCCAGGTAAATCGCAGCCGGTTCGTCGATGACCGTGCCGACGCGCGTGGTTTCGTCCATCGGATCGCCGCAAACGTATTCCCGGGTCTTCTCAACGAGGCGGCGCGTGAAATCTTCGGCGACGGTTTCCTGGACGAGGATGCGCTTGACGGCGGTGCAGCGCTGGCCGGCGTTGCGAAAGCTGCCTTCGGCCGCCAGCGTCGCCGCCAGCTCGAGATCGGCGTCGTCCAGCACGATGAGCGGGTCGTTGCCGCCGAGTTCGAGCACCAGTCGTTTATAGCCCGCCGTAGCGGCGATCCGTTTGCCCACGGCGACGCTGCCGGTGAAGGAAACAAGCTCCACGCGCGGGTCCTGCACGAGCGGCTCCGCGATTTCAGTCGTCGGACCGAGCAGAACGCTCAACATCGGGCCGGGCAAGCCGGCTTGATAGAGGAGTTCGACGAACTTGATGGCGGTCAGCGGCGCCTTCTCCGAAGGTTTGAGAACGACCGGTGTGCCCGCGACGATGGCGGGCGCGAGTTTGTGGGCGACCTGATTGAGGGGATGATTGAACGGCGTAATGCAGACGGCGCACCCCAGCGGTTCACGAAGCGTGAAAATTTTTCGCGCCTTCCCTTGCGGCGAAAGGTCGCAGGAAAAGATTTGGCCGTCGTCACGCAGCGCCTCGAGGGCGGCAAAGCGCAGCACGTCCAGGGCGCGCCCGACTTCATAACGCGTTTCGCGAATGCAGAGCCCGGATTCGCCGGTGATGAGCCGGGCGAATTCTTCGTGGCGTGCTTCCAGCAACTGCCGGGATTTCTCAAGAATTTGGGAACGTTGGAACCGGGTGAGCTTCTCCCGCCAACCGGACGCCGCGACGATGGCCGCGTCCGCGTGTTCGCGTCCTGCCAGCGCGACGGTTCCCGCGGGCCGGCCGGTGTAAGGACTTTTGACGACGAGCTGTTGGCCGGGCGCAATCGGCTTCCCCGCGACGTAACAGGCAAGGTTCATTTCCGGAATGACGAATGACGAATGACGAAATCCGAAGGAATGACGAAGCACGAATGACGAAACCCGCAGAAAATGACCGATGACGAACACCAAAATCCGAAAGAATGACAGAATCCGGATGACGAAATAGTCCACGCCCTGTCCAGGCGCCGTTCGTCATTCGGGCTTCGGATTTCTTTCGTCATTCGGATTTTGGCATTCGTCATTTGGCTCGGGTTCCATTGACGGTGAAATCAAAGATGTCGAAGTTTCGCGGATCACCGGCGGCTCGGGCGGCGTATTCGGGTTTGAGCGGTTCGGAGAGAATCAACGGCACCATCTCTTCATAACGCCCGCCGTGGGAGCGCAGGCCGTTTTCCAGCGCGCTCAAATCGTGATATTCCGGCGTGCGCCCGAGGACCACATCGCGACCCGAGAGAACCACGAGTTCGCCCAGGCGGTCGGCGGGCAGTTCCAATTTGCGCGCGGCGGTGTCGCGATCGTAAACCTCAGTGACGCCGGGCCGCTCCAACAGCCAGTCGCGCGCGGCATCGAGAAGCAGACCGCCCTCACCCCGAACTCCTTCCCGATCTCTGGCTGTGCCACCGGCACGCCGACCCCTCCCCGACCCCTCCCTGGAGGCGAGCAGAGGTTCGTTCGGACTGTTCCCCTCCGTTTCCGATCCGGCGCCCGGCGCGGGCAGATGGACGACGGCGAAGGAGCCGAGCGCGCCGTGGTGGACGACGTACGGGTCGGTGATGGGCAGGATCACGCGAAAACCGCTGCCGAATTTCCCGCTCAGCTCGCTTTCGAGATAAATGACATTCGGCGACCCGTCCGGCTTTTGTTTTGCGTTCATGCCATGGTCGGCCGTGATGCCCACGACGGCGCCCAACTCCAGGACGCGGCCAAGCTCCCGATCGATGGCCGCGTAAAACTCCACCGCCTCCGGCGCGCCGGGCGCATATTTGTGCTGCACATAGTCGGTGGTGGAAAGGTAAAGGAAATCGGCCATCCCGTTTTGAAGCAGTGCCACGCCCGCCCGGAGGACAAAGAGGCTGGCATCGGCGCTGTAGATGGGCGGGGTGGGACTGCCGACAACTTTTTCCACCCGGTCAATCCCGTGCGTTTTCAGCTCCGCCTGGCCGGCTTTTTCGGACGAAAAGGCGACGCCGCCTTGCTCGATCAGTCCGCTGGCGAAGATTTCCCGCAATTTCTCTTTCGCAGTGACCACGACGGCCTTTCGTCCGGCACGCGCGGCGGCGGGGAAGATCGTTTCCGCGCGAAGGTATTTGGCCGAGTTCATCATCTCTTCCCGGCCCGTTGCGGGATTGTAAAAGAAGTTTCCCCCGATTCCGTGGACGGAGGGCGGCACACCCGTGACGATGGAAGCGTTGTTGACATTGGTGAAGGAAGGCATCGCGCCGCGCGCCAATCCCCGGTAGCCGCCCACGGCCATGTGCTGCAGATTCGGCATCCGGCCATGCGCCAGTGCGGTGTCGAGGTATTCGTCGGCCGAGCCGTCGAGACAAATCACAACGACCGGCCGGGCCGGCGGACGGTAGGCGCGGCCGTTTACGGAAAAAAACTGGGTGCTGATTGAGGACATAGCTCGGGCACACTAACCGCCTCCGGCCGGCGGGGAGGCGGCTTCAACTTCGCTGAGGCAGTCGTCAATGATATCCAACGCCTGGTCGAGTTCGGACTGCGAAATGGTCAGCGCGGGCGTGAGCGTCAGGATATTGCCCATCGTGATCTTGAAGTTCAGACCGCGGCGCAGCGCGCCATACATGACCTGCTCGGCTTGGTCGGTTGCGCGGACCGGCGTGTTCCGGTCTTTGAGCAGTTCAATGCCCATCAGCAATCCCAGACCGCGCGCGTCGCCAATGAGCGGGTGGCGTGTGGCCATGGCGCGGATGCGATCGAGCGCGTAATCGCCCAGCGCCCGGGAACGGTCCACCAGTTTTTCTTCTTCGATAACCTGGAGGGTCGCGAGTCCGGCAGCGCACGCGACGGGATTTTTTTCGTGGGTATAATGGCCCAGCGCCTGGTCCGCGGCGACGTTGAGGTCCTCGCGGGCAATGAGGGCGGCGAGGGGAAACACGCCGCCGCCCAGCCCTTTGCCGAGCACGAGCAGGTCCGGGGCAACGCCGAAATGTTCGCAGGCGAACATGCGCCCGGTGCGACCGAGGCCGATGGGAATTTCGTCCAGAATAAGCAACGCGCCGTGTTTGTCGCAGGCGGCGCGGATGCGTTTCCAATAGTCCGGCGGCGGAATAAAGGGCGTGCAACGGACCGTCTCGCCGATGACCGCCGCCACGTCGCGTTCCTTTTCGAGGACGTATTCGAGGTAGTCGGCGCAGGCGAGATTGCAGGCCGCGCCGCAACGAAACGGGCAATGACAAGGGTCCGGCGGCGGCACGTGTTCGCAGCCCGGCAACAGCGGGCCGATGCCGCTCCGGAAAACGGCTTCGCCGCCGACGGAAATCGCGTCGAGCGACGCGCCGTGAAATGAATCCCACATCGAGATGAACTTGAACCGTCCGGTGGCGACGCGGGCAAGCTTCAGCGCCATGCCGACGGCTGAGGTGCCACCGGGAGCAAACAGGACGCGCTTGAGGTTGCCCGGCGCCAGCTCGACGAGTCGTTTGGCCAGCGCGATGGCCGGCGCGCAGGTGTAGCGACGCGGGCAGAAAGCGAGCGTGTCGAGTTGTTCTTTGATCGCGGCGATGACTCGCGGGTGGCGGAAGCCGACCTGGTGAACATTGTTGCCGTGGAAATCGAGGTAGCGACGGCCTTGAACATCTTCAATCCATGCCCCCTGACACGATTTCAGCGCGTTAAGGCAGGGCGTGGAGAGCGATTGATGAAGGAAATATTTCGCATCGTCATCGAGCATTCGCTGAGTTTCCGCCGCAAGGTTGCCGTCGGCCCAGGCGCGGCGATGCGGCGAAAGATTCAAATCGCCTTCGGAGCAGAGGTGGTCGAGCGCTTCGATCGGTTTGGGAAGGCCGCTCATGGGTCAGGAAATGAACACGATGTCAGACGTCTCATGGAAAAGCACGATCTTGGTGGAACGCTCGGAGTGGTCAACGCCTCGGATCGTTCCAAGCCTCCGGTTTCGGCCAAGGTCACTGACTCTGATTTTCGCATCTGCAAATTCAAGCCAGGTGAACCTCATGGCATTTTAACTCCCATTTCTTCCAGCACGCTTCCAATCGCCTGAACAAGCGCCTCGATATCACTTGGGAAAATCCGTCCGATGGAACCGATGCGAAAGGTGTTGGCCTGGCTGATCTTTCCCGGATAAAGGATGAAGCCTCTGTCGCTCAGCTTCCGATAAAAAACGTCGAAGGAAAAATTTGGGTCATCCGGATAATAAAACGACGTGATGATGCAGCTCTGGACGGCAGGAGCGAGATAAGGCCGGAACCCAAGGCGCTTCATCCCCGTCGCGAGCGTTTCGTGGTTTCGGCGATACCGCGCGCCGCGTCCGGTGACACCGCCTTCCTGGTCGAATTCCTGCAACGCCCGCTCGAAGGCGAGGATCGGATGGGTGGGCGGCGTGTAACGGAACTGACCGTTTTTTTCGAACCCTTTGAGCTGGTCGAGCAGGTTGAGGCTGAGGCTGCGGGCAAAGCCGTGGCACGCCAGCAGGGAATTGCGACGACAGATGACGAAGGAAAATCCCGGCACCCCTTCAAGGCACTTGTTCGGCGACGAGATGAGATAGTCAATTCCAGCGGCCGTGAAATCAATTGGGATCGCCGCAAAGCTGCTCATCGCATCAACAATGTAGCTGCGACCATGTCGTTTCACGACTTCGCCGATTTCGCGGATCGGGTTGAGCAGGCCGGTGGTGGTCTCGCAGTGAACGGCGGCCACGTGCGTGAGGGATTGGTCCGCTGCCAGAGCCTGGTCCAACGCGGCGGGGTCGTTGGGCACACTTTCCGAAGTGTGGAGGACGAGGTGGTTGATTTTCAGGTGTTGCAGCATCAGGACCATGCGCTCGCCGTAGGCGCCGTTGGCCAGCACCGCCACCTTGCCGGTTGGCGGCACGCAGGTGGCGAAGACGGCCTCGACGCCGAACGTGCCGCTGCCTTGCAGGGGGATGGTCTCCCAGCCGGATTCCCCGGACAGCCCGGCGATTTCAAGAATCTTCTCGCGGACCCACTTGACCCGGGCGTTGAACTCGAAATGCCATGAGCCGGCGTCGTGCAACATCGCCTGTTTGACCGACAGGCTGGTGGTCAGCGGGCCGGGAGTGAACAGCAATTTGTCGCGCGCGGCGGGGAGCGCCGATCCGCGGTCTTTGTTTTCCGATCCCGTCTTCACGGCTGGACTGAAATTCACCCGGATCGCGACAATACGGGCTTGGGCCGCGCCAGGAAGCACCCGTCAGCCCAAGCCCGGCTCTCCTTCATGTTGTGGAAGAGGGCACCTGGTTGATTCAGGGTTTGATCAACCGATAAAAGGCGTCGCCGGGACCGATCGGTTCACTGGCGCTGCTGCTTCCCTCCGAACCCGACACGTCCTGCCAGTTCGGATTGGTCAGGCTGGAGGCTTTTTGGAGTTTGATCCCGACCCCCCCGGTCCAATTGAAGTTGAGGGTGGTGGTTGAGGCCGAAACAGTGATTTGACCCAGACTCGACGGCGCTCCGCCGGCGGTTGACAGATCCTGGCCCGCCAGTCCCTGGGCATAGACGCTCGCCGCCTCGTTCGGGGTCAATGCGCGCCGCCAGATGCCCACGTCATCCGCCAACGCGTTGGTGATCCCCACATTGTTGCCGTCGGTGTAGGTGCCTTTCCCATCCTGACCGATATTGGTCGGAAGACCGCTATCCACCGTCGTTGCCAGATTGGTCGCGGTGACAATCGACCGCGTGTCCACGCGGGTTCCATCGACGTAGGTCAGCGCATTGCCGCCTCTGACGTACACGACCACGAGATGATGCCAATTGCCGTCGCCGAACAATCCCGCGGGACCATCGTAGTCTTTTCGGGCATTGGGACTGATCTCACGATAGTTCCATTGGAAGTGCGCATCCCCGTCCGTGGCCAGCACCCAGCCTGTATTCCCGCCGCTGGTCCAATCCTTGTTGGCCACAAAGGGTGGATCGCCGACCCATGAATTCGCCGTCAGCTTCGCCCACAAGGAAACGGAAAAATCATTCGTGCCGCCAAAATTCAAATCGGGCGGCGTTCCCAGCGTGACATAATTGAAACTGGACCCCTCTCGGGCAGAGGTGTAACGCAGCGCACCGGCGCCGATCTTTCCGGCGGCAAAACCCGGCGCGCCAACCGCCGTGCCATTATTGTTATGCCCGGAGGAATCGTCGTAGTTATTGTCGAACTTGAGATGCGCGACCAGTTCCTGGGTGATCGACCCGCTGAAAACGACCAGCCTGGCCACCGCGGTTGTAATGGCCCCGTATGAATTGCTGAACACGAGCTGATAGGGGCCGCTGTTCGTGATTTGCACCCCGCTCAAGGTATAAACATTGGTGGTCGCTCCGGAAATGGGCGCTCCGTTGAAAAGCCATCGAGAAGACAGCGGCTGTCCGCCTCGCGCCGAACCGCTAAAGGTCACCGTTGCGTTCGGATCGACGACCTGAGACAACGGCAGGGAGAGAAGCACTGGAAATGTCACCACGGTCAATTGGGCAGGGTTGCTGGGCGTCGGCCCGTCCGAATTCGACACGACGACTTTGTACTGGCCCGCATTGGTCGCGGAAACGTTGGCAATGGTATAAGTGTTGGTTGTGGCGCCGGCGATGTTGGTTCCATTGAATTTCCATTGGTAACTCAACGGAGGATTTCCCTGGGCCTCGACGCTGAACGTCACGGGCGTCCCGGCATCGATCGTTTGCGATTGCGGTTGCGTCTTGATGACCGGCGTGTTGATGGTGTAAAGCCCCACGTTGTCGATGCCGAACCACCAGCTCGCCGTGCCCGTCTGGATGAAGCGCAATCTCACCTTGGGCTGGCCATCCGCCCCGGCAAGGCGAAGGACTTCGACGCGGATGGATTCCCGGTTGTCATCATTCACGCGCGGACTGATAAAGGGAGCCAACGCCTGCGTGATGGGCGCTCCAATAAAGAAACCGTAGTTGGTGCCCCAAGCCGCCCCGCCATCCACGAAGGTCTGCAGCGTGGTGACGGCATCGATCGTTCCATCTGGGAACCGGTGAACGTCAGCGACCGCATCCTGTCCGTCGATGCAGCATTGGAGCATGTAAAGGGCGGGCTGCCAGGTTGCTCCCTGGTCCGTGGAGTATTCCACCGCGCCCAGGCTGTCCTGGTTCTGCTGGTAAATGCTGTGAAATGACAAATAGACATTGGTTTTTCCGGTGCAATCGAAGTCCGGGGAGAAAAGGTCCTGCACCTGATTGCCGCTC
>DASPXS010000033.1:0-3208 GCA_035637175.1 Haliangiales bacterium
GGACGCCCCGCTGGAATTGGTCTGGAAAACCTTTCCCGTGATGTGAGCGGTAGCATTGCTCAACACAGTGGTGTCCGCAGTCGTGGGCGCCGTAAAAGCCAGTTGGAACGTCGCAAAGTTAGTCGGGGAATAATTCGCGGCTGCGGACAAAGCCGAGCCGAATCCGGCCGTTGCAGCCGTTCCATCGTTCTTGTTGAACAAATGGCTGAGACTGTCATTGGCGCTGGCGCTGTTGGCGGAAAAATCAATCACGGAGACGCGGAAGATGGTCTGACCTGCCGCAATATCCTCCGGCGTGACCTGGAGCGCGATCCCGTTGCTGGAACTCAGACTCAACCATCCAATGACACCGCCGCGATTGGCAAAGTAATCACTCGCGGCCTGAAAATCGGCCGTCACCGTGTAGGTTCCGCTCGTGGCCACGAGCTCCGAGGCGTACCAGGCGGAACGCAACGCAAAAGAGTCGCTGGCGCCCGTTTGATAAGCCTGCAAAACCGTGTTGCTGTTAACCACGTCCAAATGCACCGTCGCATCACCCTGATTATTACTATTGTCGCTGGAATTGGCGATTTGCACCAGGTTGGTTGTCGTGCTGCCGTCGTTCACTATCGAGGCGCGCGCGGGTAAGACACACGAAAGCGCAAATATTAGTCCGAGCCTGGCGGGCGACTTCATTGAATGAAAAATTTGCTTCTTGTTGGCGCAGGATGAAATTTCATTCCTTCGCATTCAATCCATGGACGCACGAAGCTATGGGCCGGGGAGATCAACGTCAAGTTCTCTGATGTTGAGCATCACCCGGAGATGACGGACCATTCTCCCTCTCCTCAGGGAAACCGAGTGCAGCCCATCAGGCCGTTGGAAAAACTCTTTGAGTGCCGTGGCGTCGGACCAGTGCCGTGCGAAAATTTCACGCATATGCGTATTTTTTTCGCAGGGCCATTGTGGCTGTTGCGGATTTAACGGGCGGCTCCAGACGTAGCGGCAGCCATCCTGGCTGCCGTAGAGGGCGGCATCTTGCCGCCCGGAACCTACGCGTGATTTCTACGCGGCGCCGCGGCAGAACCGCTCAAAAGCGCCCCCCAAAAGGTCTTTCACATCGCGCTCGATTTCCGCCGCCGTCGGCTCCCAGCCGGTGCCCGACAAGGCAAGGTACTGGTCGGTCAACGCCCGCGAAAGGATTTCGCGGAAGTGGCTCCACTTGTAAACCAGTTGCTCCGGGACGCGGGCGTCGGAATGTTGCGGGGTGACGCTCAATCCAACCAACTCCAATCGCATCCTCGTCATCTCTTCGACGATCGAGGGCACGTTGGTGAACCACCAGCAGCCGAAGATATGCAGGTTGCGGAATTTCCGCGCCAGCACGCAGAGCTCCTGCTGGTTTTCCCGCGACAGGACGGTGACGAGAAATCTGTTTTCCGGGAAACCGGCGCACAGATTTTCCAGGGACTGCAGATTGCTGCGGCCTACACCGTCGCCCGACAGTCTGAGCCCGGGATTGACCCCGCGCTTCACCCCCAGCATGAGGGCGAACGGCAGGCCGGACTCGCGGCAGTGCGGCAGCGCCGCTTTCTCCATCAGTTGCGCGCAATCGGTTTTGTCCGGAAAACGGAAGTCCGGCGGCAGCGAGACCATCAGATATTTCGCGTTGATCCGCTTCGTCCATTCCGCCAGAAACCGGCGAACCTCGTCGATCGCCGAGGCGGACAAGCCGGTGCCGGTCCGGTAACCCCATCCGGTCAGACGTATCGCCGCATTTGGCCAGTCCAGAAGCAGCGGATCGATGCGCAGCGCAGCCACATACCGTTCGTCGCGGCGGAACCCTCGTTCCCAAACCGGCCTTTCCAAATCGTCGAACGGCGAGTTGGTCATGCAAAGCTTTTCCACGCGGGCCAGCTCCAGGCAACGCGCGAGGTGTTTCTCCAGGTCCTGTCCCGCGAACCATCGCCGCACCGCGGGCAGGTCGCGCTTCTTTACGTCCAGACCGAGCCGGTTGAGGGTGGTCAAAACGCCGCGACAAGCCTCGGAGACGGGAGAGTGTTTGACAAACAGCGCGTCCCAGATGAGGTCGGCCTGCCCGGTTTTCGGCAGCGACCAGAATTTATCGTAGGGAACATCGAGATAACGGAATCCCTCGGACACCAGGTAATGATAAGTGAGCAGATCGTCGATGCCCCAAAGCAACAGGTCCCTGAACGCGGGATCGTACAGGTGCGTGTGGATGTCGAAGACGGGCGTCGTCGCGACTGTTTTTTCCACCCGCTTGACCATTGCGTCGCGACTGCGGTCTGATGTCATGACTGTCGTTGCCATAATTGATTGCGGCTTTTCTGAAGCCGTTCCACCGACCTCGGATCGGTCAAGCGGCTTTGCGCCTCAACGCCTTTGCGCGCCTCACCCAAACCCGCTCGCGCCTTCGTTGGAACGCCGGCGCGTGCGCGTCGTCGGCCACCACTTCGTTCAATTCCACCGTGGCCAGTTGGGGCCGCTGTTGCTGCAAATAGAGTTCTGCCAGTTGAACCCGCGCGCGAGCATAGGAATGGTCTTCCAGAACTTTTTTCCAGGTCGCAATGGCGGCGTCTGTTTCGCCCAGTGTCGCCTGGGTTTCCGCCAGCGCCATCAAGGAATATCCGTAATCGTGCTTCGGGTTTTCGGCGCAGACCTTCTCCAGCAGGGGACGCGCCTCTTCCGGTTTTTTTTTCCGCAGCAGGCACTGGCCCAGGTGCGATCGCGTGTCGATGTCGTCGGGATCGCGCTCCAGCGCCGCGCGGTAGCACGCCTCCGCCTTGTCCAGTTTGCCCTGCTGAAAATAAATGTCGCCCAGTTGAGAACGGTGGTGCGCCTTGTCCAGATGATGGATTTGCGCCTCGAGTTGCTTGATCCGGCGGCGATCGTGCGCGCCCGGCAGCTCGAAGCCGCGCGTGGCCGAGGGCGCGGCGCGATACACCAGGAAAAAATAGAGCAACGCGCTCACGCCGAAGCCGATGAAAATGAAAACCGCCCAGATCCATTCTTCGCGGCGCACCGCGTCCACAAACATCCAGAGCTGGAACGCGGTCATCACCAGAAATGCCGGGTTGGTGAGCAGAAATTGCCAATTGGACAGATCCGAAATCAAAGACGCAAAAAGGATATTCGTTGGATCAGCCGCCGGCATGGCCAGAAGCTAAGCAGCAATCAGCGGCTTGCCAATAAACTTTTTGCCGCC
>DASPXS010000034.1:0-6996 GCA_035637175.1 Haliangiales bacterium
CAGCCGCGCTATGGCGTGGGCGCGCTCATCCTCGGCACACTGAGCGTGACCGGGCTTTCGATGGCGCTGGCCGTGCCGTTCGGGCTGGGCGCGGCGGTGTTTGTCAGCGAGTTCTGCGGCAGCCGCACCCGGGAAGCGCTCAAGATTGTCATCGAACTGCTCGCGGCCATTCCGAGTGTTGTGTGGGGCTTCATCGGGTTGACGGTGATGAATGTCGTCATCCAGAAGGTCTTCCGCGTGCAGGTGGGTTTGAACATCCTGAACGCGTCGATTCTTCTCGCGCTGATGAGCGTGCCGGTCATGGTGAGCATCGGGGAGGACTCGCTCAAGGCCGTGCCCGATTCCTATCGCGAGGCGGCTTTTGCGCTCGGCGCAACCCAATGGCAGATCGTCCACCGGGTTCTTTTGCCCGCCGCCAGGAACGGCCTGCTCGCCGCCGTGCTGCTGGGCGTGGGCCGGGCCGTGGGCGAGACCATGGCGGTGCTCATGGCGACCGGTCACGCGGTCAACATCCCCCACAGTATCTTCGACTCCGTTCGCACGCTCACCGCCACCATCGCTGCCGAGCTGGGCGAGACGGCCGAAGGCTCGGACCATTACCGGGTGCTGTTCGTCATCGGCATCCTGCTCTTCAGCATTACGTTCCTGGTGAATCTCGCCGCCGACCTGATCGTGAAAGGCATTCGCAGGAAGTGACCCATGGAAAACGCCGCCCCCGCCAGATTCGCTGAAACGCCGTTCGTTCGCAAAAAGCAGCGGGGCGAACTGTTGGCCCGGTGCGTGTTCGGCGGCATGACTCTGGCCATGATTGTCCCGCTGCTGCTGATCATCGGCTACCTCGTCTGCAAGGGAGCGCCGTTGCTGTCGTGGGAGTTTCTTACCACCAACCCCACCAACGGCATGAGGAAGGGCGGCGTCTGGTCCGCATTGCTCGGGACCATCTGGCTCGTGGTCACCTCGCTGTGCGTGAGCGCGCCCATCGGCGTGTTCGCCGCCGTTTATCTCAACGAATACGCGAAGGACAACTGGTTCACCCGCATCGTGCACCTGGCCGTCGTCAATCTCGCCGGCGTGCCGAGCATCGTTCACGCGCTGTTCGGCCTGGGCGCATTTGTGCTGTTTGCCGGCATGGGCCGCTCCATCCTTGCGGCGTCACTGACCCTGGCCATCATGACGCTGCCCGTCATCATCGCCTCGACCAAAGAGGCGCTGGCCAGCGTCCCGCTGAGTTTCCGCGAAGCCTGCTGGAATGTCGGCGCCACCCGCTGGCAAACCATCCGCCGGATCGTCCTGCCCAACTCCATCAGCGGCATTCTCACCGGCGTCATCCTGCAGGTGAGCCGCGCCGCCGGCGAAACCGCGCCCATCATGTTTACCGGCGCCGTATTTTTCAAGAAGATCCCGGAAGGCAACCTCTTTGCCTACTCGCTCACCGACCAGTGCATGGCCCTGTCCATGCACCTCTACACCGTGACCACTCAGGTCACCAACGCCCCGGAGGCCCTCCCCTATGCCATCGCCGTGGTGCTGTTGGGGACCGTGTTGCTGGTCAACGCCACCGCCATCGTGATGCGTGTCTATCTTCGTTCCCGGAAAAAATGGTAACGCCTGCTTCCAACCCGGCGGGTGCGCCCGGCGCCGGCGCCGCCACGCCGCCGCGCAGGAAGATCGAGGTGTGCGACCTCAGGCTGCGTTACGGCGACAAGGAGGTGATCCACGGCATTTCGTTCGAGGTGCACGAAAACGAGATCCTCGGCGTCATCGGCCCGGCGCAGAGCGGCAAGACCTCGCTGCTCCGCTGCATCAATCGCACGATTGATTTCACCACCAACGCCCGCGTCAGCGGCGTCATCCGGGTGGACGGCGAAGACGTCCGGGAGGCAAAGAGCGTCTATGAACTGCGCCGCAGAATCGGCATGGTCGCGCCGTTGCCGGTCGGTCTGCCGCTTTCCATCTACGACAACGTCGCGTTTGCGCCCCGCACTGCCGGCCTGAGGAACAGGAACGACCTCGACCTCCTCGTCGAGCAATGCCTGCGCCAGGCCGCGCTCTGGGACGAAGTCAAGGACCGCCTGGATTCGTTGGGCACAAAACTTTCCGGCGGCCAGCAGCAGCGGCTCACCATCGCCCGCGCCCTCTCGCATCAGCCGGAGATCCTTTGCCTCGACGAATTTTCCATCGCCATCGACCCGGTCACGACCATGCGCATCGAGGATGTGCTCAAGAGGCTGAGGAAGGAAATGACGATCGTCCTGGTGACGAACCTGGTGCAGCAGGCCCGCCGCCTGGCCAACCGCACGATGTTACTCTGGAAAGGCGAAGTGGTGGAACTGGACACCAACGAGATCATCTTCGGTGATGCGCCCAAAGACAAACGGACTTACGAATACGTGCACGGGATTATTGGATGAACGAAACCGTGAAGCTTAAAGCTCAAAATTCAAAGCCCCAGGCACCCGACTCCAGGTCCTGGAAATATCTCCCGCGCCCTGGACAGCTTGGGGATTGTACTGCCGGAGCTTGGAGCTTCACCTGGTTTTTGAGCTTTGAGCTTTGCGCGCGATGAGCGCTCCGATCCAATACAGCATCACGACGCGCGATCTGTGCCTTTGGTATGGCCGGTTCCAGGCGCTCAAAAATGTCACGGTCAACATCCGGCACGGACTCATCACCTCGCTCATCGGGCCCAGCGGCTGCGGCAAGACCACCCTGTTGCGCTGTTTCAATCGCGTCAACGAACGCTACGGGGAGGTGACCACCACGGGCGAGATCCGGATACTCGACACGAACATCTACGACCCCGGCATCTCCCTGGTCGAACTGCGCAAGGCCGTGGGCATGGTTTTCCAACGACCGAACCCGATGCCCATATCCGTTTACGAGAATGTGATTTTCGGCCTGCGCATCCACAACGAACGCGTTGCCTTGAACCAGGCCGCCCTGGACGAGGCGGTCGAGAAGGCGCTCGGTGAAGTTGGGCTTTGGAAGGATCTCAAAGACAGACTCGACGCCAAAGCGACCACCCTTCAATTGGAGCAACAACAGAAGCTTTGCATAGCCCGTCTCCTGCCGCTCAAACCCGAAATCATCCTGATGGATGAACCGTGCAGCGCGCTCGACGTTGAAGGCACACGCGGCATCGAGGAGTTGATGTTCGAGCTCAAGGGCCGTTATACGATCGTCATCGTGACGCACAACATGGCCCAGGCCCGCCGCGTCAGCGACGAATGCATATTCATGCTGTTGGGGGAAACCATGGAACACAGCCGCACCGAAGACCTGTTCCTGACCCCCAAAAACCCGAAGACCGCCGAGTATGTCGAGGGCCGTTACGGATGAAGGGTTCCCTGTTTCCCTCCCGGTCTGCTGGATGCCCAGACAAATGAGGTGGGGACGGGCCGTCCCCGCATGACGAGGCCTGAGCGTTGCGCGTGGAGAAATCCGTCACCCAATACTTGAAGATGCGGCGATCGATTGGTTTGGCAGGGTCTGCCTGGCTTTGCCGAACGGTCACGACAATGTTGCCCGCGCGCCACGCGGCTGTAACGGAGGTCTGCCAGTCAATCCGCCGGCGATAGTTCTGTATGCAGGTACTGCCCCACCTTCTGATCGCGCAAATCAGTCTGAATCCCGATCAGATGTGCTCCCGCAGATGCAACTCAAGGACGCGACATTGATGCTCACGCGCGAGGCGCTGCCGAACGAGGCGATGGATTTCAAGATTTCCTTCAAGAGCCGGGGTGTGTCCTACTGGTATTTTCAGGTGCGGGAGGCGCGAGAGATTCGCGATTTCCTGCTGACGCTCGCGCTGCCGGACTTGCCGAAAACCAGGCTCAACTATCCCGCCGGCTGCATGACACCGACGGACATTCAACCCAGCAACAGCGCCCAGAGTTGCGTGTTGACGTTCCGTCTTGACCACGCCATCTCAAGTCAGGGCATGGGCGTTGCGCTGCCGTCCGTGCCGCAGCCAGGGGAAATGACGAACGCAGTGCTCGGGGAAACCGAGCGCGCATGGTTGTTAATCTTCGCGATGCTCGCCTTGACACTGACCCTCGCCCAAGTCCGACACGCCGTCCTGGTCTGCATTCTGTTCGGAGCGGCGACAGCATTTGCTTACGGGTTACTGGGCGACTTCAGTGACCTGCTGTTTGGATTTATCGGAACGGCTGTCTTGATACTGATCCCGTTGCTCCTTGTGCTCGCAAGACTGCTGACGCGATTGACCGGCGGCGTCACCAGCAAAGTATTTGCCCTGCAATTCCTGATCATTGGTATTCTTTACCCGTGCGCAGCAGGATTGGATTCCGGCCGGCAAACGCTTTATTTGAACATTGTCGCGGTCGGTTTTCTGGGATTCACGGCATGGATGCTCGCCCCGCGGCTGTGGAATCGGCCCGTGGATCAGCCAAGCGCTGACCCGGCGGTGCAAACTGCTTGAGCACAAAATTGGCGACGAAACACGGGCGGCGTTGAAGAGGTTGCTGAAACACTCTGAAAGATGTTCAGAGAACTGAACAGCGACCCGGTTGACTTCGCCTACGATTGGCCGCGATGTCGCGAATCAGCCGCAGCGCGATACAGATCGTGCCCTGATAGGCACCCCGCGCTTTTGAAAGCTTGATAGCGTTACCTCGAATGTTCACTGCCGTTGCACATAAGAGTCTGGCTGGTGCCGAAGGTTACTTCGTCGAGCATCGGTTTCGAGACTTTTCCAAATCAGCTTGCCCTTGATTCGGAAGACAGCATAATAACGGCCGTTCGATGAATATCGTTCGAACTGGTTGGGGTCGTAGCTCAGTTGGTAGAGCGTCTCGTTCGCAATGAGAAGGTCAGGGGTTCGACTCCCCTCGGCTCCACCAAATCTCCTGTTGATGGCGTCGTTTCACCAGAAAGCAAATCATTCCCTGGGTAAAGTCTCGCTCCCGCTATCAACGATGCAGTCTGAGCCGTGGAAAGTTGGCTGATCTTTTTAGACGGTTATCGTGGTGCCGTCGAATCGAGTAAAAGTGAAGCCGCCAAAGTTCTCATTGAAGGTCGCCCGCTGATCACGAAGCACGCTGATAGCGATGGCTTCGCCCAGTTTCAACGATTCAGTCGCATCGGAACGCCAGTGAACTCCGGCAATATTGCGTCCGAGCGCGATGTTGGAGGCGAGCTTGTTCAACTCTCCGCCCACGGTCAGGGCAGGCCCCGAGTAGGGTGCCAGTGTCAAACCGTCCGCCGTGGCCTGTACCGGATTTGGGATCACGTAGGATTCGTCAAACCACGCCTTGAGGATGGTCACGCAAGCCCCGGCCACCGTGGCGTGGCCGGCTCCGTAAGCGGGGTGCAAGGGAGAACCCTCCGGAAACGCCACGGGCAGAAGATACGTTCCGTGGCGATCGTAAACCGCCTGGAGCGCGAGCGAGCCCAGCAAGTCGTCCGATTCCAGAAGATAACGCGCCGCGCCGATGAGATGGTTGTGGATGCGCCCGGCAAACACCTCCGGCCGGAGGCGGCGATGGACAAACCATTTCTGATACCAGACCGCTTTGAGGGCCCGCGTGGAGACCTCGGTCATCAATGCCGCGATATGGGGCCCGCCAAAAGTGCAGAACCCGTCCTGGGTCAACGAATGAAGATAGGGATTGCCCGGATCAAAAGGGGCGCCCATGCCGCTGAGCGCAAAATCGCTCGCGGGCGGCGCCAGCAGCGCCATCAGCGCGTGAAAGTATGCCTGATAAAGCACGTCGATGTGGACCCATTGGGCCAGGTCGCAACCGTTGCGGATATAGCGGCGGACCGGGTCGAACGGTTCGGGTTGCGACGGCACAAACCCCTGCTGGCAGCTCAACCAGTCGGAATATTGGGTGAGGTAATCGATGCCGGCCACTTTGGTCCTCATCCGCTGCTCGATGAACGTCGCGCCGTAGGGGACCGGCAGCCAGAGAAATTGCGAAAGGTAAGGCCCGGTCGAATCTCCAGGTGTCAATCCGCGGAACAAAGTGCCGGTCGTTACCTGGCCGGCGTGCTTTGGGCCGCGAAAGTCGGAGAGCCGGGAAAGGTCCGCTGCGGCGAGTTGCGTCAAGGGCGAGGTGTCATATTCAGCGAAAGGCACATCGCGGGTGAGCGCCATCCAGTAGTTCTCCACGATCTCGCCTGCTCCTTCCGCGCTGCTGAAGGCCGGCGCGGGCGGCAGAGCGAGAGCGTGGGAATCGGTACCCTCCAGTTCGAATGCCAGGCCGGCTTGCGGATTGACGAATCTGCGGCGTAGCGCGGGATCAGGGGCGCCCATTGGGATGGCTTCAAAATCATTCGGCTGACCGCTCGACAGGGCGTTGAGCAAAGCCTGGTAAGCATTCACGTCCACTTCGCCCAGTTGGTTATGAGGAAGTCCCTTGCTGTAACAGGCGATTTTATTGGGATATAAGGCTTCATCGCCATTGTTGGGATGGGCCGGAAGCGGTTGGTTGAATTCGAACAGCGCCGTGTCCTGACGAATTCGGTAAGCGTTCTGGCGGCGTTGCGCGGCCCTGGCCGACGCCGAGATCCCGCCAGGCGCCGAATTGGCTTGCGGTATTCCCCGCCAAAAAGACCAACCCGCTGCGGCACCGGCGGCCAGTACACGATTGACAAAGGAACGACGATTTAAAGTTGCCACGCCGGACCCTTTGCGCAGTGCATTCGATGCCCGGTTTTTGTCGGATGATGAAGAATTCATACTTGTCCTCTCAGCTAATGCGCTGCAACAGCAATGCGCCAACATTGCGAGCCTCCGGAAGGCTCTTATCGCTTTTTTGGCCACTCGATCCCGGTACCTGGCTCTGCGCTGGCTGTCCGAACGACCGGAGCACCAACAGTCTCCTTTCGTCGGAACAGGCCGATGCGCAAGCAACCGGTGAGGAATGTTCCGGCACCGATTTCGTCCCGGCCATTGTTATGGGACCGACATTACACAGGTCTGGAACCGGAGCTAGATTCGTTCCAATTACCGGACACCTCTTTGTGCGGCCC
>DASPXS010000035.1:0-15767 GCA_035637175.1 Haliangiales bacterium
GGCGGGGACAAACGTGACGTTGTGGGCCGACGATGGCCGGGGACACATCGGCCAGAGTCTTCCATTTAATGTCACGGACGCGGCAAGACTCTCGATTGCGCATTCCGAAAATTCCGTTGTGCTTTCCTGGCCTGCGGCGGCAGCCGGCTTCAGGCTGGAACAGGCCCTCCTTTTGCCTGCCGGGACCAACTGGGTGCCAGTCATAGACGCCTCTATCATCGTCGCCGATCGCCGGACGGTCAGCAACAGCATATCCGGCAGCAATCAGTTCTATCGACTGACCAAACCGTGACGGAAGCATCGTCGGTTCCCCTCCTGGGAGGGGGTCACGGGTGGGTTCATGGGAAGAAGGATGGAGTGAAGGGGGCGGCGGCTCGGCGAATTCCGGGCTTCGGGGAAAGTTGTTGAATTCGGTTCCGCCCGCAATACAATTTAGCCGAGTGCTGCTGTTGAAGCGGCGCGTCATGGTTCGGGGCGTAGCGTAGCTTGGTAGCGCGTCTGAATGGGGTTCAGAAGGTCGTGAGTTCAAATCTCACCGCCCCGACCATTGAAAATCCTACGACATGGGTGCCACGCTCACCGCCACTTTCAACGAATGGCTGCCGCCGCCGAGGATCACTCCGTTGACCGGGCTGACATCGCTGTAATCGCGCCCGTAGGCAACGGTGATGTGTTCATCGGCGGGGATGCCGTTGTTGGTTGGATCGAAGTCCAGCCAGCCGAAGCCGGGACAAAAAACGGCGAACCAGGCGTGAGACGCGTCCGCGCCGACGAGTTGCTCCTTGCCCTCGGGGGGCCGGGTGCGCAGGTAACCGCTCACGTAACGCGCGGCCAGACCGAGTGAACGCAGGCCAGCGATGGCGAGGTGGGCGAAGTCCTGGCAAACCCCCCGGCGCTTTGCCAGCACTTCCTCCAGCGGCGTCGCCACCGTTGTCGCCACCGGGTCGTATTTGAAGTCGCGGAAAATGCGCCGGGTCAGCTCGAGCACACCCGCCAGCAGCGATGTGTCCTTGGGGAAACTCGACCGCGCGTAATCGGCCAGTTCGGGCGAGTTGTCCAGCAGCGGCGAGGCGAAGCAGAACTGGTAAGGCTCGACCAGTTCCGGCGACACGGGATCGTGGAAAAGCGCGGCCACCTTCTCCCACGGGGGGGAGAGGGACGGCACGGACGGTGTGACGGGCGCGACACGGACCAGGCTTTCGGCGACGATTTCCATGTGTTGATGGAGTTCCTGAATGCTGAAAAAACAGACGCGATTGCCAAAGTAATCCGTCCGCATCTTGCGCAGCGCCGGGGTCGGCGTGATGCGAAGGTCGAACGCCTGGCGTTGTTGGGCCGGGAGCAGACGTGGTTCCACACGCGCGGCATGGTGCGACACCGCCACCGGCTCGGAGTAATCGTAGATGGTGCTATGGAGAATGCGGTAGTTCATTTTCGCCTCCCAGGCCCGTTCGGGCGATGGCCGAGTGCGCGAAGTAGCTCACCGAAATAGCATCGGATAGCCGCGGCATTTCCTGCGCGATGAACTGCACCACCTTCGCCGCCGGGGTTTCGTGCCAGTTCTTATCCACACGAGCGAGCGTGTGCGGGTCGGTCAGGCGCAGATCGGCGAGGCACTGGATGAGAATGCGCTGGGCGGGGCTGGGTAACGCGCTTTCCCGTTCGCGCGGGAGCCGCTCGAAGTGTTTTACCAGTTGGTTGAGTTGAAACAGGATCGAGCGCGGGTTCGTGTCGTCGAGCAACACCAGGTCATACACCGCGGCGATGTGCGGCAGGAGATTGTAGCGCGAGCGGTAGGTGATGGTGCTGTCGCAAACTTCAAGCACGGCTTCCAGGACACTCGAGTTGTCGGCCTCGGACGAACACAGTGCGGCATCCAGGAACGTGCTGACATACAGCGCGCGTTCGATGCGATAGCCCATGTCCACAAACCGCCAACCCTGCGCCCGGGTCATGTTCTCGCGGGCGAGACCCTGGAACGCGGCCAGGCCGAGCAAGGTCTGGTTGATGACGCCCACCGCGTCGCCCGCCAGGAGCGCCTCGTTCGACGCGGGCCGCGTGAGCCGGTCGTCCAGTTGACTGAGCGTACGCCAGAGGTCGTTGGAGGTGCGGTGGCGAAGGATCATGGCCAGCTTGTGCATATGGTCGGCCAGATAGCGCAGGCTGCCGGAGCGCGCGGGGTCAAAAATGGCCGCCAACAGCTCGGCTTCGAGTGCCTCGATGTTTTGGCGCAGTTCGGGACGCTCCTTTGCGCTGGCGATCTGTTTCTGCGCCTCGAGCGCGTTGAGGATCGGCACCAGCACGGGCAGCGCGCTGCCGGGGCTCTCCGGGCTGATGCGCAACAGCGCGCTCCTCAACATCCGCGCAGTGCCGTCGGCCCGCTCCGCGTAGCGGCCCAGCCAGAAGAAATTGTCGGCCATGCGGCTGGGCAGGTTGTTGCCCACCCGCCGCAGCTCGATGTTCTGGTTCAGCGGGTGCAGCAGCGTGAGTTCCTCGACCGGCGCGTCGCTCAACACCCACGTGTCCTTGCTCGCGCCGCCCCGTTGCATCGAGACGGAGCGTCCGCTGGACTCGGTCGCCACGCGGGTCAAGCCACCGGGCATCACCTTGTAGCCGCCTTCGGTCGCGACCAGGTAGGCGCGCAACGCCACGCGGCGCGGCTTGAGCCCGGCGTCGCTCCACGAAGGCGCGTTGGAAAGGTCCCACCATTCCTGGCCCACAAAGAGGTGGGGTTGAAATTCGATGGCGCGCCTCAATGCCTCGCGCTCCTCGGCGGAGAGTTCGCGACCCGGCTCCATTCCGCGCGCGCGGGAGCGGAAGGCGGGTTTCACGAAAAGTTCGTGGAGGTGTTCCAGGACATAGGCCCGGGCCTTTTCCTGGCCGCACCACCAGGTGGCCACCGACGGCAGCTTGAGTTCCTCGCCGAACAGGTGCCGGCAAAGACCGGGGAGAAACGCGAGGAATGCCGGGCTTTGCAACAGGGCGCTGCCCGGGGCGTTGGCAACCGCGACATTGCCCGCGCGAAGGGCCTCCAGCAGGCCCGGCACGCCCAGCATCGAGTCGTTGCGGAGTTCGAGCGGGTCGCAGAAATCGTCGTCCACCCGCCGCAGAATCACGTCCACGGGTTCAAGACCAGAGAGCGTCTTCAGAAACACCCGGTCGTCGCGCACGGTCAAGTCCTGTCCCTCCACCAGCATGTAGCCCAGGTATCGCGCCAGCCAGACCTGCTCGGAGTAGGTCTCGTTGTAAGGGCCGGGTGTCAGGAGGACCACGCGCGGATCATCGGTGCGGCGCAGGGCCAGTCGCGCGAGCGAGTTCCGGAGCTCGCGGAAAAAACCGGCCAGGCGCTGGACTTTTTCGTCGCGGAAGGGCACCGGCAGGAGGCGCGAGGTGATGAGGCGATTGGCCAGGGCGTAGCCCGCGCCGGTGGCAATCTGAGTGCGGTCGGAAGTGACCCACCAGCGCCCGTCGGGCAGGCGCGCGAGGTCGGCTGCATACAGATGCAGGAAAACATCCTGCGGCGCGCGAACGCCGTGGCACGGGCGGAGAAAATCCGGCTGCGCATAAACGAGGGCGGGCGGCAGCCGGCCGGAGCGGATGAGGTCTTGCGGCCCGTAACAGTCGGCCAGGATGCGATTGATCAGCAGGGCGCGCTGGACCAGGGCTGTCTCGAGCGATTTCCACTCGTCGGAAGCAATGACGAACGGCACCGTATCGATTTGCCAGGGCCGGTCCAGGCCGCGCGCGTCGCCATACACGTTGTAGGAGATGCCTTGCTCGTGGACGAGGCGCCGGCTGGTTTCAACCCGACGCTTCAGTTCGGCGGTGCCGAGTTTGTCCAGGGCGCCAAGCAGTGGCAGATAATGGGGACGGACTTCGCCGTCGGGCCCCAGGAATTCGTCGAACGCGCCGCTGACCGGTTGGTAACCGGCAAACAGCGCGGATTTCTGGTTGGGCGAGGCAACGGCCTGGCTCATGTCGGCGCGACTTATACCAAAGGCCGCCCGGCTTGGCGAGCATCGTTGCGGTGAATCAGCCGGTGAGATGGAAGTGGGAACGCGCAAATGGCGAAACCCGGATTTCGAATGACCGAACAAGCTCGAAGTTCGGATGCGGAGATGCGGAAGAAGGACTCCAGTCTTGCTGACAGCGTGGAACAAAGCAGATCCCGCCTTTCCCAGGCGCGACATTAAATGATCCGATCGGATCATTTTAATGTCGCGAGGTTTTGACCGAGGCAACTTCGGATTTTCGTTCAGATATTCCGCAAATCGAGCGTGAAGGGGAACTCCCGGCGGCGTTCGGGCGGCGCGACGTCCATCCGTCCGGGCGTGTGGCCGATGTGGAAGAAACGGGCGAGGCGCCGGCTCTCGGCTTCGTAGGCGTTGACGGGGAACGTTTCGAAGTGCCGACCGCCCGGATGCGAGACGTGGTAGGTGCAACCCCCGATGGATCGCCCGTTCCAGGCGTCAACGATGTCGAAAATGAGTGGTGTATGGACGCCGATGGTCGGCTGCAAACATTCCGGCGGTTGCCACGCGCGAAAGCGGACACCCGCGACATATTCGCCTTCGGTTCCCGTCGGATGCAGCGGCAGGGCGCGGCCATTGCACGTGATGAAGTGGCGCGAATCGATCATGCCACGGACCTTGATTTGGAGGCGTTCGAGCGAGGAATCGACATGACGCACCGTGGCCCCCGCGAGGCCCTGTTCGCCCAGCACAGGCCAGGGTTCGAGGGCCTGGCGGACCTCGAGATTGAGCCCGCGTTGAGTCACCTGGCCGTAGAGCGGAAAACGAAATTCAAAATGGGGCGCGAACCAATCCGCTTTCAGCGGATAGCCGCCATCCTGCAACTCTTCAATCACGTCCTGGAAATCCTCCCGGACAAAATGCGGGAGCATGAACCGGTCATGGAGTTCGGTGCCCCAACGCACCAGGGAACGCTGGTAAGGCCGTTTCCAGAAACGGGCGATCAAGGAGCGGAGCAGGAGCTGTTGCGTCAGACTCATGCGCGCGTGCGGCGGCATTTCAAAGGCCCGCAACTCGACCAGACCAAGGCGGCCGGCGCTGCTTTGTGGCGCGTAAAGTTTGTCGATGCAAAACTCGGCGCGATGGGTGTTGCCGCTGACGTCAATGAGCAGGTTGCGAAAAATCCGGTCCACCAGCCAGGGTGGGACGAAGGGGAACGCAGGCGCGGCGGCTGCCCTTGCCGGGACCCCGGCCACCGCACCTGTTGCGGTGATGTTTCCGGCAAGGGCGCCCGGAACGGCGCCCGAGGCGGGCGCGCTCCCCAGTTGCCTGTCGAGTTCCTTGAAGGCGATTTCGAGTTCGTAGAGGGAATCATTCCGCGCCTCGTCCACGCGCGGGTGCTGGCTGGTCGGGCCGATGAAGAGCCCGCTGAAAAGAAACGACAAAGACGGGTGGTTTTGCCAGAAGCAGAGCAGGCTTCGCAGCAGGTCGGGCCGGCGCAGAACCGGGCTGTCGGCGGGCGTAGGGCCGCCGATGACAACGTGGTTGCCGCCGCCGGTTCCGACATGGCGGCCATCGATCATGAATTTCTCCGTGCCCAGGCGCGTTTGGCGGGCTTCTTCGTAGAGCACGGTGGTGTTTTTCACGAGTTCATCCCAGTTGTGCGCGGGGTGAAGGTTCACCTCGATGACACCGGGGTCGGGTGTGACTTTGATATGGTTCAGGCGATCATCGTGCGGCGGCGGCGTGCCTTCGATGATGACCGGGAGCTTCAGGTTGGCTGCCGTTTCCTCGACCGCCGCCGTGAGGTCGAGGTAATCCTCCGTCTTGGCCACCGGCGGCATGAAAATGTAAAGCCGGCCGTCGCGCGGTTCGACGCACAACGCGGTGCGGACAATCCAGTCGGCGGACTGGTAAAGCGCGGGCCGGCGTTCGGACTCGCAGGTATCCTCCGGTTCGCCGAGGCGCTGTTCGCGGACCGGCCCGCGGTCGGGACCCGCGAAAGCGCCGCGAACGAAGGGTTGCGCGACGCGCTGGACGCTCCCCGGCCGGGCGCGCCGTTCGTCCGGCCTGGACAGGGGCGGCAGTTTTTGCATCGGGTCAGGCGGGTGGACGCAGGGATAATCGGAGCGGGCGACCCAAGGGACCGAATCCAGGGGCAGGCGCAAGCCGATGGGCGAATCGCCGGGAATGAGAAAGAGCCGTTCCTGGCGCATGAACCAGGGACCACTGTTCCAGCACGGCCCGCCATCCGGGCGACGGCGGATGGGGAGGACGTAACCGGCGATCTTTTTGAGGCCTTGATTGAAGATCCTGGCCAGGCGGGCGCGTTCTTCCTTGTCTTCGAGCCGTGATTGGTGCGGATCGACGTTGGTCGGCAAGCGGCGCTCGCGCCAGAGGTAGTACCAGGCGTCTTCATAAGCCGGCAGGATGTGCTTTGCCTTCACATCGAGGAGGTGCGCCAGTTGATGAATGAACCAGGCGGCCTCCTTTTCCGTGTGGCCGTAGTTCACGCCTTCATCGGCGAACAGCGAGTCGTCGTGCCAGATGCTCTCGCCGTCCCTGCGCCAGTAACAGCTCAGCGCCCAGCGCGGCAGCGACTCGCCTGGATACCACTTGCCCTCGCCGAAGTGCAGCAGGCCGCCCGGCGCGAATGCGTTTTTCAGGCGGCGAATCAAGGCGCCCGACAGCCGGCGTTTTTCCGCGCCGACGGCGGTGAAATTCCATTCCTCGCCATCCCTGTTGTCGATCGAGACAAATGTCGGTTCGCCGCCCATGGTGAGGCGCACGTCGCCCTGTTCGAGTTCGGCATCGACCCGGTGGCCCAGGGCTTCGATCTCCTCCCATTGTTCCTCCGTGTAGGGGCTGGTGACGCGCGGCGATTCGTGAATGCGTGTGACCCGCATTTCGTGACTGAACTTCGCTTCGCATTCGTCCACCGCGCCACTGATCGGGGCGGCGCTCGTCGGCTCGGGTGTGCACGCGAGAGGAATGTGTCCTTCGCCGGCCAGCAGGCCGGAAGTGGGGTCCAGACCGACCCAGCCGGCGCCGGGGAGATACACTTCGCACCAGGCGTGAAGGTCGGTGAAGTCCAGGTCCGCGCCGGAAGGACCGTCAAGCGACTTGAGGTCCGGCTTGAATTGAATGAGATAGCCGGAAACAAAACGGGCGGCGAGACCCAGATGGCGCAGCAACTGCACCAACAACCATCCCGCGTCGCGGCACGACCCGGAGCGGAGCTGGAGCGTTGCCTCGGGTGTTTGCACCCCTGGTTCGAGGCGGATCAGATACTTGATGTCCTTCCAAAGGCGTTGGTTGAGGTACACCAGAAAATCGTTCGTGCCCATCGCGTCGCGGCGGATCGCGCTGAGATACTCCGCCAACAAAGGCCCGGCGGGCGCGGCTTCAAGAAACGGCGCGAGTTCCTTCTTCAGCGACGGCTCGTAGGTGAAGGGAAACTTCTCAGCGCTGGTTTCGACGAAAAAATCGAACGGATCATAAACCGCCATTTCTGCGACCAGGTCCACTTCGATCAGCAATTGGTCGGCTTTTGCCGGAAAAACAAGGCGGGCGAGGTAATTGCTGAACGGGTCTTGCTGCCAGTTAATGAAATGCTGTTTGGGGAGGATACGGAGCGAGTAACTCAGAATGGGCGTTCGACAATGCGGCGCCGGACGCAGCCGGACAACGTGCGGGGAATGGCCGACCAGGCGGTCATAGATGTAATGCGAGCGGTGATGGAGGGCGACGTGAATGGCCATAGATCAGGGTTCAAAACGTTTCTTAATGCAAAGGGTCCGGCGGTTCCGATTCATGGCATTACTTGCCGGGCAAGTTGTTTGGCCGGTTCGGGCACGCGTTTGGCGAAAAACGTCTCGTAGATGCCGGTGCTGACCTGGTTCATCCGGGTCTGGAGGTCATCGAGGTATTCGTGCAGCCCCGCGTTGACGAGGTCGTCCACGTGCGCGTGAGCGAGGTCTGAACAGAGCTGGCCGAGCATTTTTTCGGCGTTATTGCGAAACGTGCCGGGGGGCGTCCCCGAGATGGCGTGCAACGAGTCGCACGCCTCGCTGAGACAGAAACGGATGGCGCGGGGAAATTCGGCCTCCAGGAGCAGAAACTGGACGATGCCCTTGGGCGAAATGCGTCCGTGCCGTTTGCGATACATTTCGAAGGCGCTGGCCGAACGGAGCACCGCCGCCCACTGGACGTCGTCGAAAGGCGTTCCCACATCCGCCACCGAGCGGAGCAGGATGAAGTATTTCACGTCCAGGATGCGCGACGTTTTGTCGGCGCGTTCGAGCATGCGGCCCAGTTGGCAGAAGTGCCACGGCTCGCCGTGCGTCATGGTGGCATCGGTCACGCCGGTGAACAGGTGGCTGTTGAGTTTGACCTCGGTGAAAAAGTCGTGGGGCGACTCGAGGCCTTTACTGCCGTCGGCGGCATCGTTCACCGTCAGGTAAAACTGATTCAACCGAAGCCACATCTCGGACGAAATGATTTCCCGGACGGAACGGGCGCTTTCCCGCGCGCCACGCAGGCAGGAGATGATCGAGTTGGGATTGTCGCGGTCGAAGGTGAGGAATTGAATGACATTTCGCTGCGTGGCATCGCCGTAACGCTTCGAGAAATCCTCGTCGTCGCCGGTGGTGTTGACCAGCGGCTGCCACTGCCGGTCCGCGCCATCGAGGCTGTCGAGCATGAGGTTCAGGTTGACGTCGATGACGCGCGCCACATTCTCCGCGCGCTCGACGTAGCGGCTCATCCAGTAAATAGAATCCGCGACGCGACTGAGCATCAGGTCATGGCTCCGGTCGCCGAGGTTGCGAGGGCGCAGGGCGGGGCGGCTTCGCCATCGGCGATGAGGTTGTCGGCGAGCACCCAGGTGTCTTTGGTGCCGCCGCCTTGGGAGGAATTAACCACCAGAGATCCTTGCTTCAAGGCAACCCGTGTCAGTCCGCCGGGCAGCACAAAAATGTCCCGTCCATAGAGAATGTAGGGGCGCAAGTCCACATGGCGGCCTTCGAGATGATCTTTGACGATGGTGGGAACGCGCGAGAGCGAGAGGGTCGGCTGCGCAATGTAATTGCGCGGGTCGGCCTGGATGCGCTCGGCGAACTCGGCGCGTTGTTGGCGGGTGGAATGCGGGCCGATCAGCATGCCGTAACCGCCGGATTCATTGGCCGCCTTGACCACCAACTCGCCCAGATGCTCGAGCACGTGCTGGAGGGCCCCGGCCTCGGAGCAAAGGTAGGTGGGAACATTGGGCAGAATCGCTTCCTGGTCGAGATAATACTTGATGAGGCGGGGCACGTAGGCATAGACCACTTTGTCGTCGGCAACACCGGTGCCCGGCGCGTTGGCCAGCGCGACATGGCCGGCTTTGTAAACCTCCATCAATCCGGGCACGCCCAGCATCGAGTCGGCGCGGAACGTTTCCGGGTCAAGGAAATCGTCGTCAATGCGCCGGTAGATCACATCCACCCGCTCGAATCCCTGGGTGGTCCGCATCCATACATAACCATCCGACACGGCCAGGTCGCCGCCTTCGACCAACTCGACGCCCATCTGCTGGGCGAGAAAGGAATGTTCGAAGTAGGCCGAATTGTAAGGGCCGGGCGTGAGGAGAACGATGCGCGGAGAGGGGACCGTATCCGGCGCGAGGTACTCGAGCATGTCGCGCAGGCGGGTCGGATAGTTGGACACGGGCCGGATGCGCGAGGCGGCGAAAACTTCCGGGAAAAGGCTCTTCATCAGGCGCCGGTTTTCCAGCACGTAGGAAACGCCCGACGGACACCGCAGATTGTCCTCCAGCACGTAAATCTGGCCGTCGCGATGGCGAACCAGATCCGTGCCGGTGATATGGCACCAGACACCGCGCGGCGGCGTGAGGCCCGTGCACTGTGGACGAAAGCCCCTGGACGAAGCGACGACATGCTCCGGCACCACGCGGTCCCGGATGACCTTCCGGTCGTGGTAGAGGTCGTCGATGAACAGATTCAGCGCCCGGATGCGTTGTTTCAGTCCGCGTTCGATGCGGTCCCACTCCAGGGCGGGCACGATGCGGGGAACCAGATCGAAGGGGAGGGTTTTTTCGACGCCGGCGCTTTCGCCGTACACATTGAACGTGATGCCCATCTGCACCAGCGCCTGGTCGGCGGCCTGTTGGCGGTTGACCAGTTCACCGTCGGGCAGAGACTCGATATTTCGCGCCAGGGGACGGGCCGCCGCCCGCGGTTGCCCATCTTCTCCGAACATCTCATCGAAGAAATCACCGGTATCGTAGCCGCAAAATTTCATGGCACCGGTCTCAGATTTGGCCTTCGACGGTTGGCAGATAACAGCGCTGACAAGATACGCTGAATCCTTCCAAGCACTGCCAGTGCCAAGGTCTCGGGTAACTTTCAGGCCCGCTCGCGTCCGGAATGCGGGCAAGCGCGCGAGTTTATCGCCCGGGGCGTATTTGTGCAACCGGGAACGAACAAGGAAACAAGGACATCGCGTCACCAGCGAGTTCAAGAATCGTCGCAAGAGCCGTAGCCGCCGAGGTTACGAGGCGGAAGTGTTTTCCGTGCCAAAATCCGCCTCCTTACGTCGGCGGCTACCATTCTTGAACTGACCATCGCGTCACCCGCGGATCGCCCGAAACAGGGCGGGGTCGCGTTTTAGTGGGCGGCTTGTCCGGTTTTTTGCAGCCTGAACAAACTTCTCCAGTTTCGCGCTGTAGTCTCACGTCAATGACTTATATCTTTCGATGATCAACAAAATGACTGCAAGGATGCACTCATAGGCCAAGAAAAATGTTCCAGGCCAATGCAGCATAGGAAAGCCGAAGAAACCCACGACCCAAAGCGCGACAAAAACCAGCGCGATCTTCGGTTCGTCAAGCATCCAGAGCCGGATTGCAGCGCCCCAAAATGCGATCAGTGCGATCACTGCAAACATATGACTACTGACCAACAACCAACATCCAGCACGCTTTCAATCATCATCGTCCGCGTGGGGCGTGATGGCCCAGGCGGGATACGGTGCGCGCGCGCCTTTCATCGCACGCCAGATGATCTGGTTCAGCAAATCTTCGGGGCATTGGTCGGCTCGTTCCAGCGGCAGCCGCGCACTGGCAAGCGCATCGCGACGCAGCCGTGGATCGGAGATTTTCCGCGGTTCCGGATTCATCTCATCGAGCGGGACGTGGTTCGGCACGGCAGCGAACGGCGCGTAGTCCGCTTGGTCGGTGAAACAATCGGACATCGGCGTCGCGGTCGCGTCCATCAGATTCATCGGCGGCAATCCGAGCATCAACTCGATGGTCCGCAGGATGCTGGTCTGGTTGTATTGCGTGCCGACCACCTGATGGCGCCGGGTGTACGGACTGATCACGTAGGCCGTCGTCCGATAGCCGCTGACATGGTCCCAGCCGGCCTGCGGATCGTCTTCGATCGCGATAATGCAGGTCTCTTTCCAGAAACGGCTGCGGCTGATCGCCTCCACGATCCGGCCGAACGCCAGATCGTTGTCGGCGACGTGCGCGGCGGGCGTCGGGGATCCCGCTTTGGTGCCGGAGGTGTGGTCGTTCGGCAGGCAAACGATGACCAGGTTCGGAAAATCTCCGCTTTGCTCAAATTGTTCGAGCTCCCTGATGAATTGAGCGGCGCGGAACACGTCGGGAATGCTCATGTCCCAACCGACCGTGTTGGTGGCCAGATACGGCCGCAGCGATTCAATCGCCGGCCGGCTGCTGATCCGGATGCGGTCCGTTTGATTGATAAAATCGTGGTAGTGATCCAGAAACTTGAGGTCGCCTTTCTGGGACGGATCGCGCCAGGATTTTACGGTGATGGCGAACTCGCCGTAGTCGCGCAGCGTCTTTCCGTGCGCGAGGGCGTTGTCCCAGATGAACCCGGACGGCGCATACGCCAGCGCATCCACGTCGTCGTCGTCCATGCCGTCGGGATAACTGCGCGGGAAACCGGCGAACGATTTCTCCAGGTAGTCGGTCGCAAACGCGCTGTCCGACCACTGGTGGCCGTCCGCGCTGAGAATGCCCGAGCAATAGGTGTTGTCGAGCAGCACGAACTCGCGAACCATTTTGTGCTGGTTGGGCGTGACGCGCTCGCCGAACACGCACAGCGACGTGTCGCCGTTCCCCTCGTGGACATCGCCCAGGACCTGGTCGTAGGTGCGATTTTCCTTGATGATGTAAACCACGTGCTTGAACAGGGAGGGTTCACCGGCGCGTTCGGGGACCGGGCGAGGCGGCTGGCCGGAACGCGGTGGCAGTCGCGCGAATTCCATTGCCTCGCGCCGATAATTTTTCAAAACGACCGTGGTGTAACGCGCCAGCTCTGATTTCGTAGGAACCGGCAGCAGGGACAACGTCCCGAAATGCTGGTGCGAATTGTATCGCACCCTGGCTCCGGCCGGATAATTCGTCCACGATCCGATTCCTTTGATGTTCGCGACGTAAAGGGCGTTGCGCCGGGCATCGGGAACAATCGCGCCCGGAAACCATCCGGTGGGAACCAAACCAAGGAGCTTTGATTTTCCGGGTCGAAACGACACCACAGCCACGGCGTTTTGCGTGCCGTTGCAAACGAACAAAATCGCGCCGTTCCTGTCGAAAGCCAGCGCGTTCGGGCTGGCGCCAAAGAAATCGCCCGGATGCCACTTCAAGGAGATTGTTTCGACGACCTGGTCCGTGCGGGGATCGATGACGCTGACGGTGTCGCTGCCGGCATTGGCGACAACCAGCCAGCGACCATCGGGCGCCAACGCAAGAGCGGACGAATGCAGGCCCACGGGGATTTCCCGGACGACTCTGTTGGCCGCCAGGTCAATGGCGGAGACAGAACCGTCGTTGGCGATGAAGCGCGCCGGGTCAACGCGCGCCAGGGTGCCGCGCCCGGCCGGACCGGTTGCGCTTTGGGCATCCGGCCTGCGGCCGCCCCAGTTGCTCACGTAGGCTTTGTTCCCCGTGAGGACGACGTCGTAGGGCGCCACGCCAACATCGAACAGGCGAAGCACTCTGCCCGCGTCCGCACCCAGTTCGGCGAGCCGATTCGACAGATTGAGTGCGACGTAAAGCCTTTTGCCATCGCGTGAAATCGCGAGGCCCGCAGGGATCTCTTCTTTGCGTCCGGGCGCGTCGGCGGCCGGCAGCGGAATGGAAAACAACGGGAAAACCTTGCGGCTTTGATCGACGCCGAAAACCTTGATGCTGCCTTTGACGTTGGAAAGAAAGATTCGTCTGCCATCGGGCGAGAAAACCAGACCGGTGTAGCTGAGCTGGCCTTCCTTGTCCGGCTCGAGAATGTGCGAAGAAACGGCGTCGGGATCAGGCTCGTTCGTCTGGTCGGAAGGAAAGGGAACCCGCTGCGCAACGTCTCCCGTCGCCGGATGGACGACGATCAGTTCGTGCGTTTTGCCCGAGGTCACCAACAGATCGCCCTCCGGGCTGAGCGCCAATGCCTGCGGCCGCATTGCCGGCAACTCCACTTGAACGCCGGCCGGTGTCAGGGTCTGATTCACCGGAGTGACCGCGCGGTTGGCACCCGCCGGCCCCACCTTCTGCCGGGTGCCGACAGGCGGGCGCGATCGGCAACCGAATGCAGCGAGCAAAATGAAGGCCGCGCCGGACAGGGCCAGCGACCGCGCGAAGACACGTGGTTTAAGGCGCGCCATGAAAGAAGGAGCCGCTGCCGTTTCCGTCGCGGGCGCTCCGTCACAAGCCCATTTTCGCCAGTTCGCTTTGCAATTCCTTCTGGAACTGCTGGAGGTCACCCGCCGACGGCTTATAGCCTTGTTGATTCGGTGCGAGACCGAGGCGCCCGAACTGGTCGAGATACCAGGCAGCGGTATTGCCGTCACCGAACGTCACACGGCCGCTGACGACGGCGCCGGCCCGCGCAATCGGGTCCACTTCCACTTTCACCGGAGTTGCGCCGGCCGGAGGCAATGCTTCCCCGGTCAGCGACTCTGCGGTTTCCTCGCCGGCTTCCAATCCGTCCACCGGAGCATTGGTGATCTGGTCCGCAGGTTCGCCCGCCAGTTCGACCGGCTTCGGCAGATCCGAATCCTTCGGTGTCAGCTTGAGGTCGTCCACGAGCAGGCGCACGTCCATGTAGGTGAGACGCAACCCGAGTTCGTCACCGAGGCGCTTTTGTATCTCGGAAAGCTTCAGGCCCTGGGCAATCCATTCCGTCACCTTCTTCTTTTGTGTCTCGTCCAGATTCATAATTATCCTTCATTCGGAACGATTGCCCGCGCCGATTCAACTCATTTTTCGCACAAAGAAATCGGCTCAACCGGCCGGGTCGCCTTCATAAAGCCGTTCCCGGCAGGAACGGCCGGCCACTTTCCCATCGCAAGATGTTTTCCGTCGTCACCCGCGCGATCTCGCTCAACGCTTCGTGCGTGAGGAACGCCTGATGCGAAGTAATCAACACGTTCGGGAACGTCAGAAGCCGGGACAGTTCGTCATCCTGCAACACCTCGCCGGAAAGGTCCTCGAAGAAAACACCTTCTTCCTCCTCGTAAACATCCAGCGCCACGCCGCCCAGCCGGCCTTCCTTCAATGCGTCGATGAGCGCGGTCGTATCGATGAGTTTCCCGCGGCTGGTGTTGATGATGAACGCTCCCGGCTTCATTCGGGAAATGGTTTCCGCCCTGAGCAAATGAACGGTCTGGGGCGTCAACGGCACGTGCAGCGAAACGATGTCGCTCGCCGCCAGCAACGCGGGAAAATCCGTGTAGCCGACGTCATACTGCTTCGCCCATTCCGGCGCGGGAACCGGGTCGTAGGCGATGACGCGAGCCTCAAAGCCGCGAAATATCCGGGCGGCGATCCTGCCGATTCTACCCGTGCCGACGATGCCCACGGTTTTCCCCGCGATGTCGAAACCCACCAGACCGTTCAGCGAAAAGTTATGTTCGCGGACCCGATTGTAGGCGCGGTGAATTTTTCGATTGAGCGTCAACAGCAGTCCGGCGGCGTGCTCGGCCACGGCGTGAGGCGAATAAGCCGGAACGCGTGTAACCGCAATCCCGCACGCCCTGGCCGCGGCCAGATCAACGTTGTTGAACCCGGCGCAGCGCAGCGCGATGAGTTTCACGTCAAGCTGCCGGAGCATTTCGAGACACGGTCGATCAATCCGGTCGTTGACAAAGGCGCAAACTACCGGCGCGCCTTGCGCCGTGGCTGCAGTCGCAGCGCTGAGATGGAATTCATAAAACCGCCACGACAGGCGACCGTGGCCGGGCGTCTGCTCGAAATAGCGCCGGTCGTAGGGCTTGGCGTCGTAAATGGCCGCATCAATCATGCTTTGTCCCGCGGGCAATCGCCCGAACCCTAGTGACGCCGGCGGGCCGTGGCCACTTTTTTGTTCCAGCCGCGTTGCCTGGGCGTATTCGCGCGGCCAAACGGCAGCGTCCCCCTATTTTGACATGGACCCGCCATTTACCGACCCGCCGGAGTTTCGCGGGTAAGCGGAAATGAAGTTGCATTGTTTCGCAGGTCCTCCAACATTTCCACCCACGCGTACGGCGTTGAAATTGGAACTGGTTTTTGCAGCAATGACCCTGGACATTCAATTTCGTCCAGGGCGGGCGGACGCGCTGTGAAGCGACGCCGATGTGAATTTCGCAAGATGAATCCCCCTATTTCGTTTCGGCCACGGTTGGTTGACTGTTTAAAGAATTATTCGCGCGAAGATTTTCTTTCGGACCTGGTTGCCGGATTGACCGTCGGCATCGTGGCTTTGCCGCTGGCGATGGCGTTCGGCATCGCGTCGGGCGTCA
>DASPXS010000036.1:0-7323 GCA_035637175.1 Haliangiales bacterium
TCGGCCAGCTTGCCGCGTTTGCCGCCGACGAGGGCAATCGTATGCAGGCCGTTCTTGTTTGCCCATTCGACGGCTTTCACCACGTTCGGCGAATTGCCGCTCACACTCATGACCAGCGCGAGGTCACCCGGCCTGCCGTAATTCATCAACTGACGGACGAAAATGTCCTCGTAAGCGTATTCGTTTCCCAGCGCCGTCATCCAGCTTACATTGTCGTTGAGCGACATAACGCGAAAGCGTTTGCCCAGCTTGTCCGATGAACCTTTGCCGAGGTCGGTGGCGAAGTGGGACGCGTTGGCCGCGCTGCCGCCGTTGCCAAAGACAAAAATCTGCCGGTCGTTCCTGAGCGCGTCGCGGAATTTCTCAATGATTTGCTCCACCGAATCCACCGGAATGGAATCGTGCGCCGCCTTTTGGGCCTTCAAATAATCAGCTATCCACTGTTTCATGGTTCGGCATGATGCGGCGGCGACCGGTCTTTGTCAGCGGAATTCTGGCGCAGCGGGCGATTCAAGTTTTTGGTGGCTGGCGCGCGGCCACAGCGCGCGCGGCATTGCCGGAGCACCGTATCCTTTTACCGTAGCGCAGCCGTCTCGGCTGCGAGTTTACCGGGCGTCGTCGCCCCGTCAGGCGACGGGATGTTGCCCGGACCCGCAGGCGAGGACGCCCGCGCTACGTTTGCGTTCGTTCGCGCTAACCGTTCGAGACATCCAAAACTTTGACAAACGAGCCGGGTTTCTGGCTTTTCCCGCCGTTGTCAGCCGGGAGTCCGGGCCAACTCCAGCGCGCCGATCGGCACCGCGTTTTCGCCCAGCGCAGCCAAACGAATCCGCGGCCCGGGCGCGAACGCTTCCATCGTGAACGATCGGAGGGCGCCTTCCACGCCGGCGCGCAATGGTTCGCCCACGAGCGCCAGACCGCCACCGAGAACGATGACTTCCGGATGAAAGAGATGAACGACATGCGAAAGGCCGAACGCAAGGTCTTCCACGGTTTCGTGCAAGACGCCTCGTGCGGCGTCGTCGCCCTGCTGCCATGCGACTGCCAGGTACTTCGCCTCGCCGCCCGTCGAGTTGCCCATGAGCCTCACCAGCAGGCTGTCGGGCTCGGTCGTTTTGAGCCGGCGGATTTTGTTGTCCACCGCCCAGCCAGAGCAGCGCGATTCGACAATTGCCCCGCTGCGGTCGAGCCGCACATGACCGATCTCCGCTTCACCGGGCATTGCGCCGTGGTAAATTTTCCCGTCCGCCACCAACCCGCCGCCGACGCCGCTGCCGAGCGTCGCGTAAAAAACCGGATTGAACCCGACGCCCGCGCCGTGGAGCGCTTCGCCGAGCGTCCCCGTATTGGCGTCGTTGTCAACGCGCACGGGCAGACCACTGAGCGATTGCAGCCAGTCGCCCAATTCGAAATCCGTCCACCCTTCGATCTGGTGCGAGCGACAAATCCGGCCGCTCTTCCAATCCACCGGACCGCCGAAGCCAACGCCGATGGCCGCCGGTTTCGTCGCCGGAATCAACCCGGCGAGCGTCGCCTTGATTTGCTCGCGAATGCCCGCGCCGCCTTTCGCGCAGTCCACGGCGAGCCGGCGGCGCTCGATGATCTTTGCCGAATCATTGCCGGCGACGATCTGCAATTTGGTGCCGCCGATTTCGATGCCCAGAAACGTTTTCAAAAATAGTCCGGCTCATTGCCGGGTTTCCATTTGATGTTGCAGCCGATGCTTGGCTTTTGATTCGCTGGAACGGGTTTGCCGCTCTGCACCGCGTCGAGCGCTTCGCGCAAGTCTTTTCCGGTCACCGGAATGCCGTTGCCCGGACGGCTGTCGTCGAACTGGCCGCGATAGACGAGCCGGCATTGCCGGTCGAAGAGGTAAATGTCCGGTGTGCAGGCGGCGCGATAGGCTCTGGCCACGGCCTGCGTCTCATCGTAGAGATACGGAAACGTGTAACCGATGTCTTTGATTTCGTCGGCCATTTTTGCCGGGCTGTCGTCGGGATAATTGGCTGCGTCGTTCGAGTTGATGCCGACGATGGCGATTCCGCGCGCCTGGTAGTCGCTCCCCAGGTCGGCCAACTCATGCCGGATGTGCTTCACGTAGGGGCAATGGTTGCACAGGAAGACGACGAGCAGCGCGGGCGCGTCATTGAAATCGGACAGCGAGATAATTTTGCCCGTCGTATCGGGCAGCCGGAAATCCGGCGCCGAGGTGCCGAGCGGCAGCATGGTGGAAGGCGTCTTTGCCACGCGCCGAATTTCAAAGGGCGCCCCGGCTGATGTCGAGTTCCAAGTGCGCTATGGATCGAAGACGCGCACGCGATAAAACTTGCAGGGCGCGTTGGTAATGGCGTCGGTCACGGTGGCGGTGAAGTTCGTCCGCGAGAAAAACGGGCGATTGGCCGCAACGTCCAATGGCTGCCAGGAGGTTGGCGACACCGGAGCGGAGGCCCACTCCACCTGGAAACCTCTATTGGCGATTTGCGGAAACGAAATAGCAACGGCGCCGCCATCCGGCTGCGCGTTGATTTTCCAGGCATCGCCGCCGCTCATCGGATCTGTTTCCGTGAAATACTCCAACAAATTGTTCGCGCCATCGTGATCGGGGTCGGCGTCGGCCGCGGCGTCCGGCGAAGTCGTCGAACCAAAATGGGCGCTTTGCCAGGCGGCGAAACTCTGATAGTCGGGCAGATCGTTTGTGATCCATGCGCTCAGCAAGCCGAGGGCGTCGGTGTCGGGAAGGGTGCTGTCCAGCGGCGGCATTTGTCCGGGGCCGCGCTGGGAAATGCGGGTAAGCATCATGGAATGATCGAGCGATCCCGGCGCGATGACGCGGTTGTCGGCGTCGCCGCCGTTGTTGTTCAAGGCGCCGTTGATGATGCCCGCCTCGGACATCGGCGTGGTGATGCGGGCGTCCCAGAAACCGAGCGCGGTGCCGCCGGGTTGATGGCATTGCGAGCAGTTTGCGGTCAAATACGAGTGAACGCGATACTCGACGCTGTATGCCGTGTTGGTCGGATGCGCCAGCGCGCGAAGCGTGTTCAGGTTGGTGACCGGCGCCGTGAAATAACCGACGCGGCTCAGGGCGGCGATCTGGCTTTCCGTTCCGCCGCCGTAATCGATGTCGCGGTTCATTTGCGGCGTATTGAAGCCCAGCGCCCCGCCGCCGGCAGCCGTGTGGCAGGCCAGACACTCTGCGCGGCTCGGATAATGCCAGACCTGCGTTCGCACCGTGCCGCCGTCGTCCACCGCAAACGCTTCGTCCATCCCTCCCTCCGGCACGAGCGTCGCGTTGGTCGCCGAATCCCAGCGATACGTCACGCCGTAAACCCCGCCGGCGTTGCGCACGATGAAACGGGTTTCCAGCCGCTTCCGCGATTCCGGCACGCCGTTGGTCAATTCGAGGTCAAAGTGCTTTATCCAAACGGCGCCAGTGGGGAACGACCAGTTGCCGTCGGGATTGAAGCCGATGGCGAGGTTCGTGTCGGGCACGGAGAACCAGCGCATCTTCCGCGCGTTGTCCGACCAGAACGGCACATTGATGTCGTAGGGAACAATGCCGGGATTGGGGGTGAGGGAAACCAAATCACTGAAGGCGCCCGTGTCGGCGAGGGTGGCCGGCAATGCCAAGCCGGAGATGTTGGTGTTGTATGTGAGCCGTTTGATCGTGTCGGCTCCTTGATTTGCCATCAGCACGTCGCCGTTGATCGGGTCAATGCCGAAAGCCGAAATGCCACCCTCTCGGGTCAACGGGCCGAATGGGACCGCGTTCGTGCCTTCGTAGCGCAACGCCCAAATATTGCCACTTACGTAGTCGGCGAAAACGTAGGCGCCGAACAGTTGGGAAAAGCGTTTTCCGCGATATACCACGCCGCCGGTAACGGAGTTGCCCTGGTTGGTCGCATTGCCGTGGCCGTATTCCTGAATTGGGTCAATCGAAGTGAATCCTGTCGGGGGTGTGCGCGGCCCGGGATGAAGCCCCTCTCGATAGTTCCAACCGTAATTGCCCCCTTTCACAATGATGTCCACTTCCTCCCATGCATTCTGGCCGACGTCGCCGCAGTAGAGGAATCCGGTGGCCGGGTCAAAGGAGAATCGCCACGGGTTGCGCAAACCGACCGCATAGAATTCGGTCCGCACGTTGGCGGAGTTGACCGGCAATCCGTTGAAGTTGGTCGCGCCGACGAACGGGTTGTCCGGCGGAATCGCGTAATTGATCGTGTTGGCGGGATTGTTCGTGTTCGACGGATGCGGGTTGGCGGGCAGGCTCGTCGGCAGTTTGTCCACGTCAATGCGCAGGATGCCGGAAAAGAAGTCTTTGTCGATGCGCTGGCTGTTATTGTATTGGTCGTCTCCACCGCCTTCATCGCCGAGCGAGACGTAAAGGTAACCGTCCGGGCCAAAATGAAGATCACCACCGTTATGATTGGCGGCTTGATCATATTGGTTGATGAGAATGAGTTCGGAATTCGGGTCGGCCACGTTGGGGTTGTCCGCCCTCGTTTGAAAGCGGGACAACACATCGTGCAGCGCGTTGGTCGCGATGCCTGGCGTTGTCGAAATCGCCGTACGAAAAACATAGAAGTAACGGTTCGTCGCGTATCCCGGATGAAAGGCCAGCCCCAAAAGGCCGCGTTCATCCGTCGGAGTGCCGCCCGCGACGCCGACCGCGAGAAATGGAAACGGCGCCTTCATGGGAAAGGTGTCCCCGAGATTCGTAACGACCTCGATTTGTCCGGCCTGCTCCGCGACGAATAGCCGATTGGTTTCGCCGGGGGGCGATGCGATAACGGTGGGATTGATAAAATACCCCGTCACCGGCACGGGTGAGTTCGCTGTCTGATAGCCGTAAGCCGGGGGCGATGCGGGCATGTGCAAGGTGGTGTTCCGCACGCGCTGCGTCAGTCCGGAAGTTTGCGCCCAACCGCCCACGCCAGCAAAGACAACGAGCGCGATCAATAACGGCAACCGGGGAACTCTCATCGTGGACCGAATGTGCCTGCGTCAGTCGACATTGTCAAAATGCGTTTCCGGCTTTGAACGACTTCATTGGCGAGGGTGGATCCCTCCGGCGGTTCAAAATTTCACCTGAGTTTTTGACAAAGCCCTTCAGGGCAGGCACAAGTTACCCGGCCGTGACGGGACGAGCGTTGCATCCGGCATTTGGGCGCAGCCTTCGAGCCTGGCGCAGCATGCCGCCAACACCAGCCTGGGGATACCGCCGTCGCCGCTCCAGTTTGGTGCTGAAGCGAATCTGTCACTTTTCGCGCGCTTTGCGGACAATTTCCACAAACTCCCGCGCGCGCTGTGTCAGTTCCGGCCAGTTGGCTTCTTGCAGGATAGGCCGCGTGACCAGCAAAGAGCCAAGGCCCACGGCGACGCAGCCGGCCTTGAAGAACTCTGCGATGTCTTCGACCTTCGAGATGCCCGTCGGAATAATCCTGAGGTGCGGCAACGGCGCGCGCAGTGCCTTGATGTAGTTCGGTCCCAGCCCATCGGCCGGGAATATCTTGATGAAATCGGCGCCCGCCTCGTGCGCCCGTTGCGCCTCGGTGGGTGTGTAGGCGCCCAGCATGATCGGGCGGTTCGCCGAATGCGCGACACCCACCAGCTCCGGCCGCAGGATCGGACTGACGACAAACTCCGCACCGGCCTGAATGGCGGCTCGACAGGTCTCCACCTCGAGGACCGTCCCCACTCCAATCAACGCGCCCCCACCGAGCTTCTCTTTTGCCTCGCCGATGGCCTGGATCGCATTCGGCGTGGTCATGGTGATTTCGATGGCGACGACGCCGCCGGCGATCAGCGCTTCAGACAACGGGAGCACCTGTTCCGCCTTTTGCGCCCGCACCACGGCGATGATCCCGGGGTCCGTCAGCCGTGAAATGATCTCGGATTTCGAACGCATGCGTTTGACTTGATCGGTTGTGGCCCGCTAATTCTTTCCGCGGACTGGAGCGCCGAACTCCAGCTTGGCGATGTGTTCCGTGTCCGCCGGGCCGGCGTTCCGCCGAACGGGAGATCTGCACCCCATCATTTTTCCCGGGCCTGTTTCAGCATCTTTTCGCGCCGCATTTTGAACTCCGAGCCGGGTTTCCATTCCGGATACGCAACGGCATCGGCCACCTTCAGGCCGACCTCGAATAGCAGCCTCGCGTCCTCCGCCGCGCCCGAGAGGTCCCAGTCCGGTTTAACTTCATCGGAGACCTTGTGATAGTCGCTGGCGGTATAATCGTCGATCTTCCGTCGTCCGAAATCCTCCGGCTTGCCGGTGAATTGGACGCCCGACTGGAGGTAGAGTCCCGGCACGCCGACTTTCGCGAACTCGAAATGATCGGAGCGATAGTAGCGGCCCTTTTCCGGCTCTGTGTCCGGCGTGAGCAGACGTCCTTTGACCGCGGCAACGTCGCGCAGCACATCTTCCAGGGTGCTTTGGCCGGCGCCGATCACGTTGACATCGCCGGTCCTGCCCCAAACGTTCGCGCTGTCAATGTTGAAATCGGCCAGCGTGCGTGTCAGCGGGTAGAGCGGGTGTTCCGCATAATATTTGGATCCCAGCAGCCCTTTCTCTTCCGCCGTGACGGACAGAAAGAGAACCGTCCGTTTGGGCGGCGTCTTCAATTTCGTGAACGCCTTCGCCAACTCGAGCACCGTGGCGGTGCCGGAGGCGTTATCCCGGGCGCCGTTAAATATCTGGTCACCTTTCAAAGCCGTGTTCCTGCCCAAATGGTCCCAATGCGCCGTGTAGATTACATATTCATTCCTTAACCTCGGATCCGCGCCGTCTATCTTCGCGATCACGTTCTGCGAGGCGACGTCCCGAAGCGTATTGGTGAATCGAAAACTCGCGGTCGCGCCCAACGTGACCGGCCTGAAGTCTCGTCGCACGGCCGCCTGTTTGAGTCGATCGAAATCCTGCCCTGCTGCGGCGAAAAGCTGTTTCGCCCGCCCGAGCGTGACCCAGCCTTCAACGGCCACGCGGCTCATGTTCTTATCGGCGGCCTTGAGATCGAAATTCTCGCGGGAGTTGCTGCTCTGGACGACGAGCCAGGGATAGCCCGCCGGCCCGGTCTCGTGCACGATGATCGCCGCAGCCGCGCCCTTCTCAGCGGCGATCTCGTACTTGTAAGTCCACCGACCGTAGTAAGTCATCGCGCGGCCTTTGAACATCTTGTCGTCGAGTTTCGACGGGTCACTCGGGTCCGGCACCGGCGGATCATTGACCAACATGACGATCGTCTTGCCGCGCACATCGACGCTTTTGAAATCATCCCAGCCGTACTCCGGCGCGACGACGCCATAACCGACGAACACGAGGTCCGAATC
>DASPXS010000037.1:0-3040 GCA_035637175.1 Haliangiales bacterium
GAATAATTCTTCGTTTCCTTGGGCGGTTCGGGCGTGGCCTGCGACGGGTCCACTTCCACAAAGGTCAACGTCGGCGGCTCCTGATTGTCTGGCGGAGAGGGCTTTTTCTTGGTGATTTGCCGGGAAAGATCCAAAACCCGCTTCAGCCAATCCGGCCACTGCAGATGCAATCTTTCGGCCAACTCCGACGCGCCAAAAAGAAACAGATGGATCGCCAGCGACAACGCCAGCGCCCACGCGACCGGGTGTGCCGCCAGCCGCGGATTATGGTTATGAATCGCAACCAGACCCATACGCTGACACAATGAAGGAGGGGACGCCTCCCGGCAACTGTTTGTTCAAGATTGGTCCGCGGGCAGGCGGGATGCACTGCCCTGCTCTGGAGGATCCCCCCGCATTGTTGTCTATCTTGCGCACGCATCCCTGTAACGTTCCGAAGGCTCAGGCGCAACGTTTAGTGCCGGCCGGGAAGCACCAGCGACGGATTCCTGATCACCAGCTTGATGACGTAGATAACCGCGAAAACGACGGCGATTCCAATCACGACCATCACCGCAGTCCGCATCGTGCGCCCCAGCCGCAGGAGTTTCTCCGTCTCTTCCTTTTGCGCTGTCTGAAACAACTCGAATTCGTGCTCGACCGAAACCACCGCTAGGTTTTCCTCCTTGAGCTGCAAGGTCAGCCAATGCGCCTGCGCGTCGCCGAAACCGGGCGGCAGTTTCTTCAGCGCCTCCGCGGACGCTTCGGCAAAACCGGCTTGCGGCCAGAACGCAGCGTTCTCCCGCGTCCAGAGACGGACCAGACCATGGTTCTTCGCCACGATCTGAATTCGCCCCCAAACCTGCGCGCGAAACTGCTCTTCCTGCTCCGGCCGGGTGAACGCTTCGCTGTGGAGTTTGCCTTGTTTGCCCGCAATCTGCAGCCCGACGGCGCCCAACAAATCACCCTCCGGGCCGACCACCAGTTGGAATTCCGTGAGCCGCTTTTCCAGGTCGAGCACCTGGAGCCGCGCCCATTCCCACAGTTGTTTCAGACCGTCCAGATCGTCCACGGTCGCGCGCCGCACGGTCAGTTCCTCTGAATTCATGCCCGCGCAGTGTAGGGAATACCCCCGGACAGGTAAAGATTTTGGTGGCAAACCGTTGTCTTTGGGAAAAACTCTCGCGCCTTGAAACGACGCAGCCGTCGTCACCCATGGAATGACGCCGCCAAACCCAACGTCACCTCGAGTCAAACCGCGCAATCTGCTCGGCGTCCTCGTCTTTTTGCGCCGCTACCCGTCGCAGGTGGCGCTGTCCGTCTCGTTGTTGCTGGTCAACATCGCCATCGAGATGGCGCTGCCGCAAATCCTCGGCAGCGCTATCAACCACCTGCGCTGGCGCGCCCAATGGAACGCCCCCTTTGATCTCGAGCCGTACGTGCTCCTGTTTGTCTCCCTGGTCCTGATTCGCTGCGGCAACGGCATCCTTCTTGGACCCGTCCGCAATCGCCTGGTGCAACGGTCCCTGGGCGACATCCGCGCCGCTATTTACGACGCCATCCAGCGACTCGCCTTTCGCTATCACGACCGGTCCAACACCGGCGAGTTGATCTCCCGTTCCACCACCGATGTCTGGCGCCTTCAGGATTTCTTCTTTGCCTGCCTTTTCCTGAGCTTCGACATCGTCGTGGCGCTGGCGGCGACGGTCACCCTTATCTTTGCCGCCAGCATCGCCTTGGGTGTTGTGACGTTGCTGACGCTGGTGCCCACCATCGCGCTGATTGCTTTCTTCGCCACCCGACTGCAGCCGCAATGGCGCAAAGTGCACGACCTCCACGGCGCGATGACCACCGTGATCCAGGAAAACATCGCCGGCGTGCGCGTGGTCAAGGCTTTCGCCCGCGAGTCCGCGGAAGTCAAAAAGTTTCGCGACAAAAAGGAAATGTTCCTCGGCACCCTGCTCGACACCGTGAACTACTGGGCCGGGCGCGTGCCGTTCGCGCAGTTTATTTTCGGCCTCGGCTTGCCGCTGGCGCTATGGGTCGGCGGACGTCAGGTCATTCGCGGCGACCTGGCGATCGGCGATCTGGCGAAGGTGGTCTTCTATCTTATGGCCATCGGCCAGCGGGTGGGCATGGTCGGCCAGTTCACCAATATCATCCAGAATGCCAGCGCCAGCGCCGAACGCATCCTCGAAATCATCCACGAACCGCAAATCCTCCGCAATGGCAACCGCAATCTCCCCGGCTGGAACTTCCCCACGAACCTCCCTTCACCCGGCCTGCCAGCCACTCCGCCCATGAACCTCCCCCTCTCCCACCCTTCCGCCTTCGCCAAGCCGGCAGCGGACAGGTCGGGCACCCTCTCCCCCTCGGAGGGGGAGAGGGATCGGGTGAGGGGGGCGCTCGCAGGTTCAGGGAAACATGGCGCGGAAAAAGTTCCGGGGAAACTCTCCCCGGTGGATGCACAGAGCGGCGAGGTGATAACTTCCCTGTCCCACGTCGCGCCTCGCGCCCATGAACCCACCTCTGACCCCTCTCGAGAGGGGTCGGGGGTGGGTCCGCTTGCTTGTTTCGGCCGCGTCCAATTCGATCGTGTCAGTTTCAATTACTACGACGGCAAAGCTTCCCTTTCCGAAATCAGTTTTGAAGCCGAACCGGGCCAGACGATCGCCATCGTCGGCCCGACTGGTTCCGGCAAGACGACACTCGTGAATCTGATTCCGCGCTTTTACGACGTGTCCGCGGGACGGGTGCTGGTGGATGGCGAGGACGTGCGGGACCTGAAGCTGGCGCAACTCCGCCGCAGCGTCAGCGTGATCTTTCAGGAGACCTTTCTCTTCAGCGCGACCGTGGCGGAGAACATCGCTTACGGCCGGCCCGATGCGCCTCGAAAACAGATCGAAGCATCGGCCCGCGCAGCCCAGGCGCACGAGTTCATCCTGGAACTGGAAGACGGCTACGACACGGTTGTTGGCGAGCGCGGCATCACGCTCAGCGGCGGACAAAAACAACGCGTCGCCATCGCTCGCGCCTTTTTGATGAACCCGCGCATTTTGAT